>CAYYCE010000060.1:0-10351 GCA_964469635.1 uncultured Kineosporiaceae bacterium | reverse complement strand
TGATGTAGATGCCGTTGCGCTCGGTGAAGATGAACCGCTTCATCTTCGGGTTCCAGCGCCGGGTCTGGTGACCGAAGTGCACGCCGCTCTCGAGGAGTTGGCGCATGGTGACGACAGCCATGGTCTCTCATGCTCCAGTGATCAGTTGTCCGCGACGTCCGGTCGGACGACGCGCCTGGCGCCACGACGCACCTGAGCCGTCCCGGGGAGAACCCCGGACCGGACCGATCGGTGCGCCCCGCCGATGCCCGAGGGCGGTGACGGTGGGCGGCGCGGTGATGTCGGCCCGATCCACCACAGGGGCACACCGAACCGCACAGTCATCCTACGGTCGAGCAGGGACCACCACCAAAACGGTGCCCGGACGGGCGTGCGTAGAGTGCCCGGCATGACCCCGGTACCCCCTCCCGGGCGCTGGCAGGATGTCGCCCGCACCGCGAACCTGTTGCGGGCCGACGGCACCACGGCCGCCACGATCTTCGCCGAGATGTCCGCGCTCGCCGTCCGGACCGGTGCGATCAACCTCGGCCAGGGCTTCCCCGACACCGACGGCCCGCCCGAGATCCTGGACGCCGCCGTCCGGGCGATCCGCGGCGGGGCGAATCAGTACCCGCCCGGCCGGGGCGTCCCGGCGCTGCGCGAGGCGATCGCCGTCCACCAGCGACGGTTCTACGGCCTGGACCTCGATCCCGAACGCGAGGTGCTGGTCACCGTGGGCGCCACCGAGGCGATCGCCGCGGCGGTGCTGGCCCTGTGCTCGGCCGGCGACGAGGTCGTGATGCTGGAGCCGTACTACGACTCCTACGCCGCCACCGTGGAACTCGCCGGGGCGGTCCGCCGGACGGTGCCGCTGCGCTTCCCGGACTACGCCCTGGACGTCGACGCGCTGGCCGCCGCGTTCACCCCGCGCACCCGGATGCTGCTGCTGAACACCCCTCACAACCCGACCGGGCGGGTGCTCACCCGGGCCGAGTTGACCGCGGTGGCCGAGCTGGCACGTGCCCACGACGTGATCGTCGTGACCGACGAGGTGTACGAACACCTCACCTTCGACGCCACCGAGCACGTCCCGATCGCCACCCTGCCCGGCATGGCCGAGCGGACGCTGACCATCTCCTCGGCCGGCAAGACCTTCTCGGTCACGGGCTGGAAGATCGGCTGGATCAGCGGTCCGGCGCCGCTGATCGAGGCGGTGACGACGATCAAGCAGTTCCTCAGCTACGTCTCAGGGGGGCCGCTGCAGCCCGCGGTGGCCGAGGCGCTGGCGCTGCCGGACGCGGTGTACCGGGCACAGACGAGGCGACTGCAGGCCGGCCGGGACCGGCTGGTGGCGGGGTTGGTCGAGGCGGGCTTCACGGTGGCCCCGACGTCCGGAACCTACTTCGTGGTGGCCGACGCCTCGCCGCTCGGCTTCTCCGACGGAACGGCGTTCTGCCACGCGCTGCCGGATCTGGCGGGCCTGGTCGCGGTGCCGGTGCGGGTCTTCCACGACGATCCGGACGGCGCGGGCGCGACCGGCCTGGTCCGGTTCGCGTTCTGCAAGCGCCCCGAGATCATCTCCGAGGCCGTGTCCCGGCTCAGCCGACTGCGCACCGCTGGCTCCGCCGGCTGATCGGGGCGGTCATCCGGACGGCTCACCGAGCCGCCCTCGGGCCCGCTCGACGGCACCGGCGCTGCGTTCCCGGGCCGAGATCGCCTCGGCCAGTGCGCGTTCGGCGGCCGCCACCGCCTCGCGGGCCTCGGCCACCTGCCGTTCGGCGCCGGCCAGGGCGATCTCGGCCCGGCGCAACTCCCGCTCCCGACGTTCCCGCTCCCGACGTTCCCGCTCCCGACGCGACCGATCGCCCCGCACCCGATGGCCCGGGTCCGCACCGGGCCCCGCGCCGCCCCCGGGAATCGCCACCAGGGCCACGCCGGTGCTGGTGTGGGCGACCGCGTCCGCCAGGTCCACCTCGCCGAACCCGGAGTAGGACAGCGCCCGGGTGAGCGTTCCCGAGGCCACCGCCTCGGCGGCCTGCAGGTCGGCGAGAGCGGCCACGGCGGTGCCGCGGATCGCGTCCAGGACGCCCGCCGACAGCGCCCGACCCGATCCGGCGGCCGCGTCGGCGGCCGCCGTGGTGAACTCCTCGACCGCCAGGTCCCGCTCGGCGCGCAGCCGCCGCAGGGACGCGGCGTCGAGGCGCGCCTGGGCGGAGCGCAGCCGGTCGCCGAGCTCGAGCAGCCGGTGGGCCGACTCGGGTCGGTCGCGGACCAGGCGGTTCACCGCCCAGGCGGCCAGGCTCGGCCGGCGCAGAGCGGCGATCCGGTCGGCGATGGCGCGGTCGCCGTGGGCCCTGGCCCGACGGGACAGGGCGGTACGGGTCGGAACGAACTCCTCCGGGGACAGGGCGTAGAGCTGCCCTGCGGCCGCCTCGAGGGTCGGTCCGGCGTCGCCGGCGCCCGGGTCCGGGGGCTGCGGGTCGCTCACGCCCTCAGGCTAGGTGCTCCCCACCGCACCCTCGTCACGTCACGGGCCCCGCGTCCCCAGCCCCGAGGAGCCGGCGAGTTGTCCACAGCCCGCCCGGCCGGCGATGGCCCCCTCCGGGGCAAGCGGGCAGGCTCGCCGCATGGCCGTTCGCACAGTCCTCGCCGCAACCGTGGTCGCCGGTGTGCTCGCCGGTGCCTTCCCGGGTGGCGCGGCGGCGGTGATACCGGACGAGCCATCCGGGGGGCCCGCCGTGACGGTAGCTCGGTCTTCCGTCGCGGCGGTGCCTTCCCCCCCGACGCCGATCGCTGCCGGCTGGATGGCGCCGACGACGCCGATCGCTGTGCTGCGGCGCTTCGTCGTCGGCCCGAGACGCTGGTCGCCGGGGCACCGGGGGGTGGACCTGGCCGGGTCCGCGGGATCGCCGGTGCGGGCGGCCGGCGGCGGTGTCGTGACCTTCGCGGGGCCGATCGCGGGCAGGGGCGTGGTCGTGCTCGGCCACCCGCATGGTCTGCGGACGACCTACGAGCCGGTGGCGGCGACGGTCCACCGCGGTGAGCCGGTGGCCGCGGGGCAGGTACTCGGCACCCTGGCGGCAACGGGTTCGCACTGCACCCCCGCGACGTGCCTGCACTGGGGCGCACTGGCCGGCGAGACCTATCTCGATCCGCTGGTGCTGTTGGGCCTGGGCCCACCGCCGGTACTGCTGCCGATGCCGCGGCGGTCCCGCACGGGCCGGGTCAGCCCACCTCGGTGAGCTTGGCGCGCAACTGCATCACGGCCTTGGTGTGCATCTGGCAGATCCGGGACTCGGTGACCCCGAGCACGCGTCCGATCTCGGCCAGGGTGAGACCTTCGTAGTAGTAGAGCGTGATGACGATCTTCTCCCGTTCGGGGAGCTGGTTGATCGCCCGGGACAGCAGGAACTTGGTCTCCTCGGTCTCGAAGGCCCGCACCGGGTCCTCGGCCTTGGTGTCCTCCAGGGTGTCGACGAGCGAGAGCTTGTCGCCCTTCTCGCCACCGACGGTGAGCAGCTCGTCGAGGGCCACCACGTTGACGTAGGAGACCTGGGAGAAGATCGCGTGGAGCTCGGGCAGGGTGATGCCGAGCCGCTCGGCGACCTCGGCCTCGCTGGGGCTGCGGTGCAGCTCGCCCTCGAGCGAGGAGTAGGCGCGCTCCACCTCGCGGGCCTTGTACCGGATCGAGCGCGGGATCCAATCAATGGCGCGCAGCTCGTCGATGATCGCGCCGCGGATACGGGAGATCGCGTAGGTCTCGAACTTGATCGCCCGGTCGATGTCGAACTTCTCGATGGCGTCGATCAGCCCGAAGATCCCGTAGGAGACCAGATCGGCCTGCTCGATGTTCGGCGGCAACCCCACGCCCACCCGGCCGGCGACGTACTTGACCAGCGGCGAGTAGTGCAGGATCAGCCGCTCCCGGGTCGCCTGGTCGGCAGTCGACTTGAAGTCCTCCCATAGGGCTCGGAGGGCGGCCTCGTTCGCGGCCACCGGGTCGGCCTCGTGCACTCTGACCTCTTCGGCAACCACTCGGCCGGTCTCCTCTCGCCCCCGCGTTCGCACCTGCACCCTGACGCAGCTCCCGTATCGGACACTTCGCACCGTGGTGCGGCTCGAACCGGGAGTCAGGCCCGGGGATGGGCCTGGCGGTGGCCGGCGCGCAGCCGCTCCACAGAGACGTGCGTGTAGATCTGTGTTGTCGATAGCGTAGCGTGACCGAGCAACTCCTGAACGCTACGGAGGTCCGCGCCGCCGTCCAGAAGGTGGGTCGCCGCCGAATGGCGTAGTCCGTGCGGGCCGATCTGTGGCGCTCCGTCCACGCCGGCGACCCCTCGGTGGACGACCTCCCGGACCTGTCGCGGGTCGACGCGTCGTCCCCGCCGTCCGAGGAACACGGCCTGTCCGGCCCCATCACCCGCCAGGACCGGACGGCCCTCCTCCAGCCAGGCGGTCACGGCCCTCGCGGCGGGCACCCCGAAGGGGACCACCCGTTCCTTGTCGCCCTTGCCCACGACCCGCAGGGTCCGCCGGGCGTGGTCGAGGTCGCCCAGATCGAGGCCGGTCAGCTCGCCCACCCGGACGCCGGTCGCGTAGAGCAACTCGAGCAGGGCTCGGTCCCGCAGCGCGGCGGCGAGGTCGTCGGGGCCGTACTCGGGCCTCGTCTCGACGGCCTCGACGTCCTGCTGGGCCCCGGCCAGCAGGCGTTCGGCCTGACCACGGCGCAGGACTCCGGGCAGGGTGCGCCCCGCCTTGGGCGACCGCAGCCGCAGCCCCGCGTCGGACGGTGCCCGTCCCGTTCCGGCCAGCCAACGGGTGAAGGTCCGCGCGCCGGCGGCGCGGCGGGCGATCGTCGCCCGCGCCAGGCCGTCCGCGCTCATCCGGGCCAGCCAGGAGCGCAGCAGGGCGAGGCTGATGGCCGCCGGGTCGTCCCCGGCGAAGGCCAGCAGGTCGCGGACGTCGGTCAGGTAGGCGCGCCGGGTGTGCTCGGAGCGGCCCCGTTCCAGGGCCAGATGGCGGTCGAAGGCCTCCAGCGCCTCCACCGTCGTCTCCCGCCGAGCGTCCACGTGTCCACGGTGACGCCCGGGCAAGGCCCGCTCAAGGCGACGCGCGGTGCCGGCTCCCCGAGTGCGCACCGGTGCGCACCCACCGACCGGCCACCTGCTCGACCAGGCCCAGGGCGGCCAGGTGCGCCAGCGCGCGGCGGGCGGTCGCCGGTTCCAGGGCGGCGTTTCGGCTGATCACGTCCAGGCTCCGGGGCGAGCGCAGCGGCACGAAGTCGAGGGTCTGTACCTGGTCGGGGCTCAGGTCGTCGTGGACGGCGGCGGGGGTCGCCGGCTCGTCCGCGGTGAACTCCCCGACCGCGCCGGCCAGTTC
This sequence comes from uncultured Kineosporiaceae bacterium, assembly GCA_964469635.1. GTDB lineage: Bacteria > Actinomycetota > Actinomycetes > Actinomycetales > Kineosporiaceae > JADJPO01. The sequence continues at coordinate 4,993 of CAYYCE010000060.1, read as the reverse complement.
GAGCACCTCGGAGGCATCGCACACGCAGGTGGCCCCGCGGCGCAGCAGCCTGTGGCAGCCGGCGGACATCGCCGAGGTGACCGGGCCCGGGCAGGCTCCGACGGGCCGGCCCAGCTCGAGGGCGTGTCCGGCGGTGTTCTGGGCCCCCGACCGCCATCCGGCCTCCACCACGACCGTGGCGGAGGTCATCGCCGCGATCAGCCGGTTGCGTTCCAGGAACCGCCACCGGGTGGGCGCAGAGCCGGGAGGCACCTCGCTGACGACGGCGTACCGCTCGGTGATCTCGGCCAGCAGCCGTTCGTGGCCGCGAGGGTAGAACCGGTCCACGCCGCAGGCCAGCACCGCCACCGTGGCCCCCTCGGTGGCCAGTGCCGCCCGGTGCGCGGCGCCGTCGATGCCGTAGGCGCCCCCGGAGACGACCGTGAAACCGGCGTCGGCGCAGCCGGTGACGATCCCCGCCGTGAGGTCCTGGCCGTAGTAGGTCGACGTCCGGGCCCCGACCACGGCCACCGACCGCGCACAGGCCTCGCCCAGGTGCGCCGGACCCCGCACCCACAGGCAGAGTGGACGGGCGGCGGCGAGGTCGTCGAGCCGCAGGGGCCATTCGTCGTCGCCGGGGATGACGACCCGGCCGCCGCACCGGGCCATGCCGGCCAGGTCCCGCACGGGGTCGACCTGGTCCAGGCGGACGCGCCACCGGGGCTGCACCCGTGCCACGTCCGGCGAGGCGGGCGGACCGCCCTCGACCAGGAGCCGCAACGCCGGCCCCGGCCCGTGGTCGTCGAGGAACTGTCGGGCCTGCGTATCCCCGGGCTCGACCAGACGGCTCCAGGCCGCCCGCGCCCGCCGCTCGTCCTCCGGGTCGTACCAGGCGGGCGTCAGGCCCCCCGTCGACCCGCTCACGCCGCGACCCGACCCTGACGGCGCATCGCGGCCGCACCCTCGACGTCCTGGACGCAGGGCCGGTCGCGGCCGCCGAGGTCCGCCAGGGTCCAGGCCACCCGGAGGATCCTGTCGTAGCCGCGCACCGTCAGCTCGCCGAGGTCCAGCAAGCGGTCGGCGGGCCGGGTGATCCGGGCCGGCAGCCGCAGCGCAGCGCGCAGCCACGACCCGGGCACCTCGCCGTTGTACTGCCAGCCGGTCCCCGTGAGCCGTTCGGTCTGGGCCTGCCGGGCGGCACCCACCCGCTGACGCACCTGGGCGCTGGACTCCCCGCCGGCACGGCGGATCAGATCGGCCCTGCCCACGGCGTTCACCTCCACCTGCAGGTCGATCCGGTCGAGCAGCGGCCCGGAGAGCCGGCCCAGGTAGCGCCGCCGGGCCATGGCGGTGCAGGTGCAGCCGGCCCCCTTGCCGGAACTGCGCCCGCACGGGCACGGGTTGGCCGCGAGCACCAACTGGAACCGCGCCGGGTAGCGGGCCTGCCCCCGGATCCGGTGCAGCGTGAGCGTCCCCTGCTCCAGGGGTTGGCGCAGCGCCTCCAGGGCCCGCCGGTCGAACTCGGCGGCCTCGTCGAGGAACAGCACCCCGCGATGGGCCCGCGAGGCCGCACCGGGCCTGGGCAACCCGCTGCCGCCCCCCACCAGCGCCACCGGGGAGCAGGTGTGGTGCGGATCCTCGAACGGGGGCCGGCGGATCAGACCCGCCGCCGCGTCGAGGGTCCCGGCGACCGAGTGGATCGCGGTGACCTCCATCGCCGCCGCGTCGCCGAGATCGGGCAGCAGCGAGGGCAGCCGGGCGGCCAGCATGGTCTTGCCGGAACCGGGGGGCCCGATCATCAGCAGATGGTGACCGCCGGCGGCGGCCAGTTCCAGGGCGTGCCGGGCCAGGTGCTGCCCGACCACGTCCGCCAGGTCGGGTTCGGGTCGCCGCATCGGCGACGGCCCGGCGTCCCAGCCGTCCCGCGGCCGCGCCGACCCCGGCGGTTCCCCCGGCCCCGGCGGGACCCATTCGCCGGTGTGTGCGGCGAACAACTCGGCCAGCGAGCCCACGGCGATGACGTCGGCGCCGGGGACCAGGCGGGCCTCGGCCTCGTTGCCCCGGGCCACCACGACCCCGGGCCGGCCCGCCCGCACGGCCGCCAGCACCGCGGGCAGCACGCCGCGCACGGGCCGCACGCTGCCGTCGAGCCCCAGCTCGCCGAGGTGGACCCGTTCGGCGACCGATTCGCCGGGCAGCCGGTCGCGGGCGGCCAGCAGGGCGGCCGCCACGGCCAGGTCGAACCCCGAGCCGCTCTTGGGCAGGTCCGCCGGCGACAGGTTGACGGTGATCCGGCGCGACGGCAGCGGACACCCGGAGTTGGACAGCGCCGCCCGCACCCGGTCGCGTGACTCGACCAGCGAGGCGTCCGGAAGGCCGACCAGCACGAAGCCGGGAAGGCCGTCGGCGATGTCGGCCTCCACCTCGATCAGGTGGCCGTCCAGACCGACGAGGGCGACGGCCCGGCTGCGCCCCAGCGCCATTCAGACCACCGCCCGCAGGTGCTCGATCCGGGGTGCGCCGCGTCTGGGCACGGTCACCGCTATCACGTCGAAGCGCACCTCCGGGAACCAGCGGTCCTGGCGCGCCAACCAGACGGCGGTCGCGCGGTGCATCCGCGCGAGCTTGAGCGGGGTGACCGCCTCGGCGGGGGTGCCGGCCGCCAGCGACCTCCGGGTCTTGACCTCGCACACCGCCAGCGCGCCGTCGTCGTCCGCGACGATGTCGAGTTCGCCGTGCCGACACCGCCACCGCCGGGCCAGGATCTGCATTCCCGTCTCGGTCAGGTACCGGGCGGCGACTCGTTCCCCGTACTCGCCCAGCGCATCCGTGGCTCGCATGTGACCACCTCCGCGGTCAGCCAAGCGCGCCGCCGCGGGGGCGTGCGGGCCCGGGCACGGTCGGCTGTGGACATCGCGACCGCGCCATCCGATTGGGGACGCGACGAGGCGGACGTGACGAGCGCGGACCGCGGAGGCGAGCGGGCCGTCAGCGGGGGAAGTCGACCGACTTGGTCGGGTCCAGGTCGCTCTTGGCGAGCTCCTCGACGTTCACGTCCTTGAAGGTGACCACCCGGACGTTCTTGACGAACCGGGCCGGCCGGTAGACGTCCCACACCCAGGCGTCGTTCATCGTGACCTCGAAGTACACCTCGCCGCCGGCGGACCGGACCTGCAGGTCGACGGTGTTGGCCAGGTAGAAGCGACGCTCGGTCTCCACCACGTAGGCGAACAGGCCGACCACGTCGCGGTACTCGCGATAGAGCTGAAGCTCCATCTCGGTCTCGTAGTTCTCGAGGTCCTCGGTGCTCATGCCGGCTCTCGTCGCTCCGTCGTCGTCCAGGGGCCGCCGAGGCCCGTGCCGGCGGCCGTGGTGTCCATAGTGCACCGCCGAGCCCCCCGGCTCACATCAGCGCGCCGAACCCCTGACCCAACAGAGCGCCGGCCCCCGCGGCGGCGATCCCGACCGCCATGCTGACCAGAACGTTCAGCACCGCGAGCGCCGTCGAGCCCTCCTCGGCCAGGCGCAGCGTCTCGTAGGAGAACGTCGAGTAGGTGCTCAGCGCGCCGCAGAACCCCGTGCCCAGCACCAGCCGGGTTCCGGATGCGCCGCCCGAGGCGGTGACCTCGAGCACCAACCCCAGCAGCAGACAGCCGGCCACGTTCACGGTCAACGTCCCCCAGGGGAAGATGCCCACCGTCCGGGCCTGGACCTGCCGCATCACGGCGCGGTCGGTCAGGTAGCGCACCGGCGCTCCCACCGCGGCCCCGGCCATCACCAGCAGCACGCTCACCGGGTCACTTCCGGCGGTCGGCGGCGGTGGCCTCGGGCGGCGAGGTGGCGACGTACCGGATCACCTCGACCGGTTCCAGGATCACCAGGCCGCCGGACACCAGTTCGTCCAGATGCGGCAGGAAGTCCCGGAGCCGCTGTTCCTGGTCCACGATCACGATCACGATCGGCAGGTCCTCGCTGAGGCTCAGCAGCCGCGCGGTGTGCACCCGACTGGTCGCGCCGAAGGACTCGATGCCCCGCAGGACGGTGGCCCCGGCCAGCCCCGCGCGGTGGGCCCGGTGCACGATCTCGGAGTACAGCGAATGGTGATGCCAACGGTCGGACTCGCCGATCATGATCGTCAACCGCGTCGCCGATCCACTCAGTTCCACGTCGCCCTCCAACCCACCACCCGGCGCGTCAGCGCCACGGTCGCCGTCACCACGACCACGGCCAGCACCGGGGTCGCCACCAGATAACCGATCGCCACCGCTATTCGACTCTGGCGCACCAACTGCTCGACGTCCACCGCATAGGTGGAGAACGTCGTGAACCCACCCAGGACCCCGGTCCCCAGCAGCGGACGCACCAGCCGGACATCGGGCCAGCGATCGACCGCCAGCACCATGAGCATTCCGATCAGCGCGCAGCCGACGGCGTTGACCGTCAGCGTGCCCCACGGCCAACCGCCGAGCGGGGCCAGCAGGTACCTCGCGGCCGCTCCGAACGCGCCGCCGACCGACACCGCGATCACCGAGGCGAGGGGGAAGCCCCGCAGCCACCGGCGTCGGCGCAACCGGTCCAGCCCCAGCAGCGCGTCGAGGCCGAACAGCCGGTCGAACCCGAACAGCGGCTCCCGCCAGGCCGACCGATCCAGCTGGGGCCCGCGTCCGGAACGCCGCTCGGGCGACGGGTCAGTCCGCGGCAACCGGAACACCCGCCTTGAGGTTCCACGAGCGCCGATGCCACTCGCAGGGGCCGTGGACCCGCAGCGCCTCAAGGTGATCCGGCGCCGAGTAGCCCTTGTTCTCCTCCCACCCGTACAGCGGGTTCTCCCCCGCCAGGTCCACCATGAGGGCATCGCGTTCGACCTTGGCCAGCACGCTGGCAGCGGCCACGGCCGCGCACCGCAGGTCGGCCTTGACCATCGTGGTCACCGTGGGCTCGCCCGCCAGCGGCACGTGCGGGGCCGGGCTGCGCCGGCCGACCCCGGGCAACACGATCGTCGGGACGTCGAACA
>CAYYCE010000059.1:0-10472 GCA_964469635.1 uncultured Kineosporiaceae bacterium | reverse complement strand
CGTGGTCATGAAGGGAGACTACGTCCCGGTCGGCGGCGGCGTGCTGGCGTGGGCCGAGCCCGATCCGCTGCGCCTCCTCGCCCTACTGGAGACCGGAACCGCAGCGGGGCTGGTCGGCAGCGTGGTGTCGTTGGCCTCCCTGGTCTCCTTCCCGGCGCTGCTGGCGCTGGGGATGTCGCCGCTGGTCGCCAACGTCACGAACACCGCCGCCCTCTCGTTCGCGGGCATCGGATCGGTGTTGCGATCCCGTGAGGAGCTGACCGGGCTCGGCGGCGCCTGGCTGAGGCTGGCGCCGATGAGCGCCGTGGGCGGCGCGGCCGGCGCGGTCATCCTGCTCACCGCCTCGGAGCGCTCGTTCGAACTCGTCGTCCCGGTGCTGATCGCGGCGGCGTCGACGGCGATGATGCTGCAGCCGAGACTGCAGGCCGGCCACCGGTTCCGAGTGCGCGGGTTCACGCCCGCGACCCTGCTCGGGGTGCTGGGCGTGGCGGTGTACACCGGGTACTTCGGCGCGGCCGGCGGGGTGCTGCTCATGGTGGCGCTCGGCTGGGTCCTGGACGTCTCCGTGGTGCGCCGCAACGCCGTCAAGAACGGGCTCGCCGCGGTCGCCAACGGCGTCGCCGCGGTCGCCGTCCTGGCCTTCGGGCCGGTGGAGCTGGCGGCCGTTCCGCCGCTGGCGATCGGGTTCCTGCTCGGCGGCCTGATGGGGCCGAGCGTGTCCCGGCGGCTGGGCGACGACCGGCTCCGGATCACCGTCTTCGCCAGCGGACTGGTGATCGCGGCGGTGCTCGCCTGGCGCACCTACGGCTGAACCGCCTCACGCGGCACCCAACCCCATCGCCGCCCGTGCGGCCGAGCAGCTCGACCACGGCCTCGGTGACGGCCCGCTTCAGCGCGGCCGCCCCGTGCTGCCACCCCGGCATCACCTTCTCGGGCCGTGGTCGTCATGGCCCCAGGTGCCACATCCTCAGGCGATTCCGAGCGGTCCCTCGGGCTCCTCGGCGCGCTGCATCGCAGCCTCGGCCGCCGCCAGCAGGCTGACCACGTGCACCCCGAACCCGAGGCCGCTCGGGTGATCGCGGCGCGCGGCACCGTCCCGTTCGGCGAGGGCGGCGAGCTCGTCGGCGGCGGCGGCGAACGCCAGGTCCGGTCGGTCGTCCCGAGGCGGCTTGCGCGAGATGCCCGCCGCCCCCCAGACCATGAACTCGACGGACTCGACCGCGGTGGGGGCGAACTGGGTGAGGGTGGCGCAGCTGGTCACCCCGTCGTGGTGGCGGGCGACGAAGTGGACGACGTCGCCCGGGCCGGCGATGGCGGTCAGTTCGTGCACCGGCCCGAGCGTCGCGGTGAAGGTCGACAGCATGTGCGGCCCGAGATCCCAGAACGCCCCGTTGCGGCGGCGCCATGCCGAACCGGCGAACGGGGAACCGTCGAGGGCGCCGATCCAGTGACCGAGCCCGCCGGACCACCCGGACGTCGCCGCGACCTCCTCGAACCAGGCCCTGCCCGAGGGCATGAAACGGTCGGTGAAGAACACCAGCGCAGCGACGTCGGCGGCGGTGGCGGCCTCGAGCACGGCCTCGGCCGCGTGGACCTCGAGGGCCACCGGCTTGTCGAGCAGCAGGTGCTTGCCCGCCCTCGCCGCCCGGACGGCGAGTCCGGGCTGGGCCGTGGGAGCCACCGAGAACGCCACGGCGTCGACATCGTCCAGCAGGGCGTCGAAGTCGGGGTAGGCGGGCAGTTGCAGCTCGCCGGCCGCCTCGGCGGCCCGGCCCGGGTCCCGGCCCCACAACCCGACGGGCCTGACGTGTCGCGCGGCCCGGAGTCCCGGCCCCGAGGCGATCCGCGCCCACGGGCCGTTCCCGGCCAGTCCCACACGCAACACGGCGCTCATGGCGGGCAGCCTACGACGGCCGGACGGCGAACGGGAGGGCGGCGACGCCGGGCCCCGACCGCCGGTTCAGCCGGCCAGCAGCCGGTCGAGTCGGTTGCGCACGCGTTCGGCGTCCTCGCGGTATTTGCAGATCGCGCCGAGGGTGGCCGCGGTGGTCTCCAGATCGAGCTCGCGCCGCCCCAACTCGATCAGGCATCGCGCCCAGTCGAGGCTCTCGGCCACGCCGGGCGGTTTGAGCAGGTCGGCCTCGGCGGGTCCGGCGGCGCCGTCCCGCAGCCTCGCCACGACGGTCGCCACCTGCCGGGCCAGGGTCTCGGGGACCTCGGGCAGCCGACGCCGGATGATCTCGATCTCACGGCTCAGGCCCGGGTGCTCGACCCAGTGGTACAGGCAGCGCCGCTTCAGCGCGTCGTGCACCTCGCGGGTGCGGTTCGAGGTGAGCACGACCAGCGGCGGATGGTCGGCGGCGATGGTGCCCAGTTCGGGAATGGTCACCGCGTGCGTGGAGAGCACCTCGAGCAGGAACGCCTCGAACTCGTCGTCCGCACGGTCGATCTCGTCCACCAACAGGACGGCGTTGGGGCTGCGCAGCGCTTTGAGGATGGGCCGGGCGAGCAGGAAGCGCTCGTCGAACAGCGAGTGCTCGACCGTGTCGACGTCGAGGACCTCGCCGGCCGGCTTGGCGGCCTCGACGGCCCGCAGGTGGAGCACCTGGCGCGGGAAGTCCCAGTCGTAGAGGGCCTGGCTGGCGTCGATCCCCTCGTAGCACTGCAGCCGGATCAGCTCGGCGCCGAGCGCCAGCGCCAGTGCCTCGGCCAGCGCGGTCTTCCCCGTTCCCGGTTCGCCCTCCAGCATCAGCGGCCGGTTCATGGTCAGCGACAGCCACGCCACCGTGGCCAGCCCCTCGTCGGCCAGGTACCCGGTGCCGTCCAGCGCCTTGGCCAGGTCCGCCGGTGCGGCGAACGCGACGACCGGCGTCGAGGGCTGCGCGGAGACCTGGCTCATGGGCCCAGCATGACCCATTCGCGGTCGCCGGGGCCACGAGGCAGACTCAGCGGGTGGACGACATCGACCTGGCGGCACCCGCCGGAGGGGCCCGGCTCCGGATCGCCGCCGCCAGCGGGGGCCGCTGGGCCTCGCTGCGCGTGGGCGACCTCGAGTTGCTCGGCCGCGGCGGCGCCGGCCTCGTCGGCTGGGGCAACTACCCGATGGCCCCGTACGCGGGCCGGATCCGGCGGGGCCGGCTGACGTGGTCGGGGCGCACCCACCAGTTGCCGATCGACATGCCCCCGCACGCCATCCACGGCGTCACCCTCGACCGGCCCTGGGAGGTGCTCGAGGCCACCGGGGTGTCCGCGACACTGCGGTGCGACTTCGACAGCCGCTGGCCCTGGCGGGGTTTCGTCGTACAGCGGATCGACCTGACCGACGCGGGGCTGCACGCCCGGCTCGAGGTCCACGCCCTCGACGAGCCGATGCCGGCGTGGACCGGGTACCACCCGTGGTTCGCCCGTCGGCTGGCCCGCGGCGGACCGGCCCGGATCGAGTTGGCCTGCACCGAGCACTTCCCCCAGGACGAGGACGGCATGCCGGCGGCCCAACCGGTCCCGATGACCGCACCGCTGCCGGATCGTGCCTGGGACGACGTCTTCGGCGGCGTCACCTGGCCCGCGCGCGTGGTCTGGGACGGGGCGTTGACGCTCGACGTCGACTCGGACGCGAACTACGTCGTGGTCTTCAATCACAGACCGGACGCCGTGTGCGTGGAGCCGCAGACGGCCCCGCCGAACGCGGTGGAGTCGGACCGGGCGGGTGTCGTGGAACCCGGGACCCCGTTGTCGATGGGGATGCATCTCGCCTGGGAACACCCTGAATAGGACGTCGGTCCCACCTGTGGTCTGTCCACAGCACTAGGGTGCGCATGTCGACCACAGAACAGATGTCGACCTCGGGCCCGGCCTCGGGGAACGGCTCCACGCCGTGGCGCCCGAGCCGTCCACAGCATTCTCACCCGCGAGTTCGAGTGAGCCGCCAGGGGTCGTCGCCGTGCGCGGCCAGAGCGGCCCGGGCGTCACGCTGACCGGCCTCGATCAGGCTGTCCACGAAGTCGGGATCGAACAGCAGGTAGCTCAGCAGTTCGCCGTGCGTGGAGTGGGTCCCGCCGATCAGCCGGTCCAGCAGGGCGATGTCCGGGTTGCGCACCGCGTCCAGCCCACGGAAGGTGTGCAGGGCGGCCTCGGCCAGTTCGGGGATCCGGCCGCTGCGCTCGGGGCCGACGAACAGGTAGGGGACCGGCCGGAAGTCCGTCCCGGTGGCCCCGGCCGCCAGCAGCCGGTTGACGCGGTCCAGCGCCCGGACGTCCTCGATCATCCGATCCACGAGGGCCGAGGTGATCACGGTTGCGAAGGCCCCGAAGAGGTCCAGCCGGCGAGGATCCGGCCGCAGCGGGTCGCTCTCCTCCCCCAGTGGGTGGGTCGCCACGATGACCAGGCGCTGCGCCCCCAGGTCGAGCGCCGGCTTGATCGGGGCGTTGAGTCGGACCCCGCCGTCCAGGTACCAGTCCCCGGCCCCGCCCTCCTCGTTCCACAGCCGCACGGGGGGGAAGGCGACCGGGATCGCCGCCGAGGCCATGACATGCTCGGCGGACAGCCGGGCCGGCAGGTAGGCGATCCGGCGGGCGGCGTCGTCGGCGGGCAGGGCCCGGCCCGAGGCCGTCTCGACGAACACCTCGGTGCGGCGCCGACCGGTGGCGGTGGCGATCATGGCCACGGCCTCGAGCCGGCCCTCCGCGATGCCCTGGTGCATGGCGGGCCAGTGCTCGAAGGCCGCCAGGGTGCTGCGCAGCGGCGCCGGGTCGAGCACCGAGGTGACCGGGGCATCGCCGATCCCCGCCACCCGCGCCAGGTAGCGCAGCCCCAGACCCGGGACGGTGAACACCAGCGGACGGAACACCCCGGCCCGCGCGGCCCGGCGCCAGACGTCGAGCATCCGGCGGGAGCCCTCGGCCGGGTCCGGCTCCTCGAGCATGGCGGCCGTCAGCACGGCGTTCATGGCGCCGGCGCTGGTGCCCACCACGATCCGAGGTCGCTCCCCCCGCTCGCACAGCCAGGGCAGCAGGACCGAGAGCGCGCCGATCTCGTAGGCGCCCCGGGCACCGGCACCGGCGATCACCAGGGCGACGGTAGGGGCGGGGGCGGCGCCACGACGCCGTGTGGTGACCATACGGAAACGCTACTCAGGGGAGCTGATCGGCGACACGGCCTCGGGCCGCGAGGTAACCCGCCGGATCGGCGATCACCCCGCGCACCACGGAGGTCGCCGCGCCGAGGACCGCACCGTCCGCGCCGAGGCTGGAGACCAGCACCCGGACCGGGGCCCACGGGGAGCTCAGCACCCGCCGCTCGATCTCGGAGCGAACACTCGGCAGCAGCCATTCGGCCAGCCGCGCGTACAGGCCGCCGAGGACGATGGTGTCGGCGTCCACGATGTTGAGCACGGCCGAGATCGCGATCCCCAGGGCCGCCCCCGCCTCGGACAGCGCTTCGCGTGCGCGCCCCTCCCCCACCCGTGCCGCCCGTTCGAGGGCGGCCACCGGGTTCTCGACGCCGTCGCCGCGACCGGCACCCAGCTGGGTCGCCAGGGTCGCGCCGAGGTCGCCGGTCCGCCGCCGTCCCACCCCGGTGCGCCGTTCGGAGCGCCGGCCCCGAGCGGAGTCGGCCGGCGGGGCCAGGATCCCGGCCGCCCGCAGGATCGCCTCCTGGCCGGCCTGCCGCTCCAGGCAGTCGTCGCTGCCGCACGGGCAGGTGCCGGGGGCGTCCGCGGGCGCGCGGCGGGGGTGCGCCGCGCCGATCGGCAGATGCCCCAACTCGCCGCTGAAGCCGCGCGAGCCGCGGTACAGCCGGCCGTCCATGACGATCCCGGCCCCGACCCCGATCTCCCCGCTGACCAGGACGAAGGTGCGCAGCGGCCCGCCCTCCCGAGTGGCGTGGCCGGCGCACCACAGCTCGGCCAGGGCGGCCAGGTTCGCCTCGTTGTCCAGGCTCATCGGCAGGTCGTCGGTCAACTCGCCCTCGGAGCGCTCGCGCAGCTCGGTGAGCACGGGGGCGTCGCGCCAGCCCAGGTTGGGCGCCAGCCGCAGGAGCGCCCGCTCCGACTCGACGAGGCCGGGGACGGCGACCGCCACGCCGGCGACCTCGGCGCCACCGACCCGGGCGCGCTCCACGGCCCGGCACAGGGCCATCGCCGCCCGAGAGAGCACCGTGCCGGGGCGCACCCCGCGCAGGTCCCCCGCCACCGTCTCCCGCGAGAGCACGGTCCCCGACAGGTCCACGGTCAGCGTGGCCAGGTAGTCGACGTTGATCTCCAGCCCGATCCCCACCGGCCCGGAGGAGGACAGCGCCACCCGGGACCCCGGGCGGCCCACCCTGGGCGCCGCCGAGGGTCCGAGCTCACCCACCAGCCCCCCGGCGACCAAGGTGTCGACCAGCGAGGACACCGTCGCCTTCGTCAACCCGGTGGCCGCCGCGAGCCGGGCCCGCGAGGTGGGCCCGTGATCGGCGATCTGTGCCAGGGCGAGCGCCAGATTGTGCTCACGCAACGAGGGCTGGCGAGCCGGGTTGTCCCTGGGGGGAATCATCATGGTCACTGTAAACGAGCAAAGGGCCGTTCGTTCAGATCCCGAACCGGTGGCGCATTCGGCGGAAGAATCGGCCCACGGGCCTTGACAGGCGACCATACCCCGAGGTTAAGTTTAGGTCCTGAACTAATTATTCCCGGAGGTCTCGATGACGGACGTTCGACCCACTCCCGCCGACAAGTTCACCTTCGGTCTGTGGACCGTCGGCTGGCCGGCCGGCGACCCCTTCGGCAGCCCGACCCGGGCCCCGCTGGACCCCGTCGAGTCGGTCCACCGGCTGGCCGACCTGGGCGCCTACGGCGTCACGTTCCACGACGACGACCTGGTTCCGTTCGGGTCGAGCGACGCCGATCGCGCCAAGACCATCGAGTCGTTCAAGGCCGCCCTGGCCGAGACCGGCATGCAGGTGCCGATGATGACCACGAACCTGTTCAGCCACCCGGTGTTCAAGGACGGCGCCTTCACCAGCAACGACCGCTCGGTGCGCCGGTACGCACTGCGCAAGGTGATGCGGCACCTCGACCTGGCCGCCGAGCTCGGCGCGTCCACCTACGTCTTCTGGGGCGGCCGCGAGGGCAGCGAGTCCGAGGCGGCCAAGGACATCCGGGCCGCCCTCGAGCGCTACCGCGAGGGCCTGGACATGCTCGCCCAGTACTGCGTCGACTCCGGCTACGACATCCGGTTCGCCATCGAGCCCAAGCCGAACGAGCCGCGCGGGGACATCCTGCTGCCGACCATCGGCCACGCCCTCGCGTTCATCATGTCGCTGCACCACCACGAGCGGGTCGGGCTCAATCCCGAGGTCGGCCACGAGCAGATGAGCAACCTCAACATGGTGCACGGGGTGGCCCAGGCGCTGTGGCACGGCAAGCTGTTCCACATCGACCTCAACGGCCAGAACGGCCCCAAGTTCGACCAGGACCTGATCTTCGGCCACGGCAATCTCATCAACGCCTTCTTCCTGGTCGACCTGCTCGAATCGGCCGGCTACGAGGGACCGCGCCACTTCGACTACAAGCCGCTGCGCACCGAGGACTACGACGGGGTGTGGGCCTCCGCGGCCGCCAACATGCACACCTACCTGCTGCTCAAGCAGCGGGCCGCGGCCTTCCGCGCCGACCCCGAGGTCGCCGAGGCGCTGGCCTACTCGGGTGTGGCCGATCTGCGGATCCCGACGCTGTCGGAGGGCGAGACCCACCGCGAGCTGCTGGCCGACCGGAGCGCCTTCGAGGAGTTCGACGCGGACAGGACCGCTTCGCGCGGCTATGGTTTCGTGCGGTTGAACCAGTTGGCGATCGAACACCTGATGGGCGCGCGTTGACCTGAGTCCGCACAGGCTCACGGCCGGCCCGAGGCGATCGCCCCGAGTCAAGGAGCCCGGAACATGACACTGGTCGCGGGAGTCGACTCCTCCACGCAGTCCTGCAAGGTCGTGATCCGGGACGCCGAGACCGGCGTCCTGGTGCGCGAGGGCAGGGCGAGCCACCCGGACGGCACCGAGATCGACCCGGCGCTGTGGTGGACGGCGCTGCGGCAGGCGATCTCTGCGGCCGGCGGGCTGGACGACGTGGCCGCGACAGCGGTCGGCGCCCAACAGCACGGCATGGTCGCCCTGGACGAGGCCGGGGACGTCGTCCGGGACGCCCTGCTGTGGAACGACACCCGCTCGGCCCCCCAGGCCGGCAGGCTCACCGAACAGCTCGGGGGGCCTGCGGCCTGGGCGGCCGCCGTGGGGTCGGTCCCGGTGGCCTCGTTCACGGTGACCAAGCTGGCCTGGCTCGCCGAGCACGAGCCGGACGCCGCAGCCCGGGTCGCCGGCGTCTGCCTGCCGCACGACTGGCTCACCTGGAGGCTCGCCGGGTCACCGTCGCTGGACGCCCTGGTCACCGACCGCGGCGACGCCTCGGGCACCGGGTACTTCTCACCCGCCACCGGCGCCTATCGGCGGGACATCCTCGCGGCGGCCCTGGGTCACGACGCCGCACTGCCCCGGGTGCTCGGTCCGGCCGAACGCGCCGGAACCACGGCTGTGCAGGGGCTCTCGACCGGCACCGCGCTCGGCCCGGGAACCGGCGACAACATGGCCGCCGCGCTCGGCGTGGGGGCCGCCGTGGGTGACGTGATCGTCTCGATCGGCACCTCCGGTGTGGTCTCGGCCGTCGCCACGGTGCCCGCCGCCGACCCCAGCGGCATCGTGGCCGGATTCGCCGACGCCACCGGCCACTACCTGCCGCTGGTGTGCACGCTCAACGCCGCGCGCGTCTTCGACGCCACCGCCCGGATGCTCGGGGTGGACCTGGCCACGCTGTCGGAGCTGGCTCTGTCCGCCCCGCCGGGATCGGGCGGACTGGTGCTGGTGCCCTACCTCGAGGGCGAGCGCACCCCCAATCGGCCCGAGGCCACCGGGGCGCTGCACGGGCTGCGCCTGGACACCACCACCCCGGCGCACGTCGCCCGCGCCGCCGTCGAGGGCCTGCTCTGCGGGTTGGCCGACGGGCTGGACGCCCTGGTCGCCCAGGGCGCCTCGGTGGAGCGGGTGCTGCTGGTGGGCGGGGGCGCGAGGTCCGCCGCGCTGCGGGCGATCGCCCCGTCCGTGCTCGGCCACCCCGTCGTCGTCCCGCCGCCGGGCGAGTACGTCGCGGACGGCGCCGCCCGGCAGGCCGCCTGGGTGCTCTCGGGAGAGGCCGAGCCGCCCGTCTGGAAGATCGAGGGCACCGAGGCGTTCGACGCCGAGGCCGCGCCCGCCGTCCGGGAGCGCTATGCGCAGGTACGCGAGATGACCGCACACCGACCGGCCTGAACCGCCCCCTGCCACGCGTCAGGCGATCGCCGCGCGGTAGCGCTCGGCGATGACGCGCACGGCGGCCGCGAGCTCGGGTGAGTCCTCGACCTCGAAGTCCGCGTCGAGGGCGCCCAGCCAGAAGGCCAGGTCCCCCGGTGCCCGGGCGCCGATCCGGACGCGGCACAGCCGCGGTCCGAGCGACTCCACCGATCCGTGGATCCACGGCCCCATGAGCCGCTCGACCCGCTCGGCCGGGGCGTGCACGAGCACCCTGCCGGTGGTGCGCATCTGCACCTGCCGGGTGCGGGCGGCCACGTAGGCCGCGATGTCGTCAGCGGGCAGCGAGCGGGCGCGGAACCGATGGCCCACCGATCGGGTCTCGCGCATGCGATCGAGCCGGAAGGTGCGCCAGTCCTTGCGGTCGACGTCCCAGGCCACCAGGTACCAGCGGCGCCCCATGGTCACCAGCCGGTACGGCTCGGCGCGGCGCTGCGAGAGCGACCCGGCGTGGTCGACGTAGCCGAACCGGAGTACCTCCCGGTCGCGGGCCGCTCCGGCGACCAGGGCGAGCACGGCACCATCCACCCGATCGGCGCGCCGGTGCGCGCCCACCCGGACCGTGTGGGCGCGCACCGCCTCGACCTGGCCCGCCAGCCGGCGGGGCAGCACCTGCATCAACTTGGTCAGGGCCCGCAGCGAGGTCTCCTCCAGGCCCTCGACGGAGCCGGTGCCGGTGGACAGCGTCACCGCGATCGCCACGGCCTCGTCGTCGTCCAACAGCAGCGGCGGCATCGCCGACCCGGCCTCGAGCCGGTACCCGCCCACCCGGCCCCGCGTGGCGTGCACCGGATACCCGAGCCGGCGCAGCCGCTCGACGTCGTTGCGCACGGTGCGCCCACTCACCCCGAGCCGATCGGCGAGCTCGGGCCCCGGCCACTCCCGCGGGGTCTGGAGCAGCGAGAGCAGCCGGAGCAGTCGTCGGGACGTCTCGGCCATGAATCCGAGACTAGTTCGATATCAGGAACGAAACATTCCTGATCCGCTCCTAGCGTCACCGCCACGACCACCACGAGGAGCGCTGACACATGACCACCATCGACACCCCGCCGCTCGCCCACCCGCCCACCGAGGCGCCCCGGCTCGACCTGCGCACCTGGGTC
>CAYYCE010000058.1:0-10475 GCA_964469635.1 uncultured Kineosporiaceae bacterium | reverse complement strand
GGGCCGCCCGTCGCGCGCTGTGGCCGCGGGTGTCGGTGACCGGTCCACCCGGACGCGACGGTGACGTCGCCGGGGCGAGGGTGCCCACCCGGGCGTGGCGGCTGCTGCAGGAGGCGCTGCGCGACGGACCGGTCCTGGTCCAGGTGCCCCGGGCCGGATACGTGCCCGCGCTGGGCTGCGCGACGTGCCGGCGTCCGGCCCGCTGCCCGCACTGCGCCGGCCCGGTGCAGCTGACGGGGACCGACGTCGTCCGGTGCCGCTGGTGCGCCCGGAACCTGCCGCAGTGGGCCTGCCCGCACTGTGGCGGAGGGGACCTGCGGGCCCGGCAGGTCGGCGTGGCCCGGACCGCGGACGAACTCGGCCGTGCCTTTCCCGGCGTGCCCGTCGTGGTCTCCCGTCCCGACCGCGACCTGCCGTCGGTGCCCGACAAGCCCGTCATCGTGCTGGCCACCTCCGGGGTCGAGCCGCCCGCGCACGCCTGCGGGGGATACGCGGCGGCGGTCCTGCTGGACGGCGATCTGGTGCTCGCCCGTCCCGATCTGCGTGCCGAGGAGGAGGCGCTGAGGCGTTGGCTCGCGGCCGTCGCGCTGGTGCGCCCCGCCGACCGCGGCGGCCGGGCGCTGCTGGTGGCGACCGGCTCGGCCGCACCGGCGGTGCAGGCATTGGTCCGGCTGGACCCGGTCACCTTCGCCGAGCGAACCCTGGCCGAGCGCGACGAGCTGGGGCTGCCGCCCGCGCGGGCTGTGCTGACCCTGGACGGCGAGAGCTCGGCGGCCGAGGCCCTGCTGAGATCGGCCCGGGACCTGCCGGAGTGGCCGCCGGGCACCGAGCTGTTGGGGCCGACGCCGCTCGAGGACGGCACGACGCCGGCCGGGGGGCATGAGGAGGCCGAGGAGGGCGTCCTGCCGATCGCGCAACCGCGGGTGCGCTGGGTGCTGCGGCCGGCGCCGTCCGACGCGGACACCGTGACGCGTTGCCTGCGGGCGGCTGCGGCGGCGCGGAGTGCGCGCCGGGAGCGGGCCGCCGTCCGGATCCGGATGGATCCCCGCGACCTGGGCTGAGCGCCGACGCCGCGGCTCAGCGGGAGCTGGGCGGGTGCAGCACCGCGAACGCGTCGGTGACCTGCAGCGAGGGGGAGCGGAACCGATAGACGGCGGCCGGGCGACCCCCGGCCGGTCCGGAGCGGAGCTTGTCGCCGGTGGGCTCGATCTGCTGGCGTCGCACCATGATCCGTTGCAGGTTGGTGGCGTCGACCTCGTGTCCCAGGGCCGCCCGGTAGTAGGTGGCCAGCTCCGACATGGTGAAGGTGCCGGGCGCGAGGGCGAAGCCCAGATTGGTGTAGGACAACTTGGAGCGCAGCCGGTGGTGCGCCGCGGCCACGACCTCGGTGTGGTCGAAGGCGAGCAGCGGCAGATCGTCCACCGGGTGCCAGCGGGTGTCGGTCGGGATCGTGGGCTCGGCGCCGCCGGGGACCAGGCCCAGATAGGTGGTGGCCACCGTGCGCAGGGTCGGGACCCTGCCCGGGGCGCCGCGGCTGTCCAACTGCTCCAGGTGGCTCAGGTCGCGCACGTCGACCTTCTCGGCGAGTTGGCGCCGGATCGAGGTGCCGAGGTCCTCCCGGGGCCCCAGCCGACCCCCGGGCAGGGCCCACCGGCCGGCGTGGGGCGGCCTGGCGCGCTGCCACAGCAGTACGTGCAACACCGTCGATCGCACCTGGAGAACCGCGGCGAGGACCTCGTGATCGAAGCACGCGGCCGTGTCAGAACCCACCGTGGCCGCCTGCTCGCTGACCGTCGGTGAAGTTGGGCGTGGCACGGTTCCATGCTACGGTGTCGCAGTTATCGCCTAGCAAGCGAAAACTCATCAGGCGGCGAACAGGTCCCGCCACGACCCGACAGGGGGTCCCGCATGCAGTCCGCATCCGACGACTCGATGTCCAACGGTTCCGTGCCCGACATGGAGCAGTGGGCGGCCGAGGTCCGCCGGCTGGCCGATCGGCGGGACGCGGTCATCCTGGCCCACAACTACCAGGTGCCCGCCATCCAGGACGTCGCCGATCACGTCGGCGACTCCCTCGCACTGTCGCGGATCGCCGCGTCGGCGCCGCAGGGCGAGATCGTGTTCTGCGGGGTCCACTTCATGGCCGAGACCGCCAAGCTGCTCTCGCCCGACAAGCGGGTGCTGATCCCCGACGCCCGCGCCGGCTGCTCGCTGGCCGACACCATCCACGCCGAGGAACTGCGGGCCTGGAAGCAGGCCAACCCCGGCGCAGTGGTGGTTGCCTACGTCAACACCTCCGCAGCGGTGAAGGCGGAGAGCGACATCTGCTGCACCTCCTCGAACGCCGCCGACGTGGTGCGCTCGATCCCCGAGGACACCCCGATCCTGTTCCTGCCCGACCGCCATCTGGGCAGGCACGTCCAGCGGGTCACCGGCCGGACGAACATGGAGATCTGGCGCGGTCAGTGCCACGTGCACGAGGGGATCACCGGGCCGGCACTCATCGACAAGCTGACCGCCGACCCCGAGGCGGACGTCCTGGTGCATCCCGAGTGCGCCTGCGCCACACCCGCCCTCGAACTGGTGGCCAGCGGCGCGGTCGCCCCGGAACGGGTCCGGATCACCTCCACCGGGGGGATGGCCGCGAGCGCCGGCGGGCGGGTGGACGCCCCGCGCGTCCTGGTGGCCACCGAGACCGGCATCCTGCATCAGTTGCGGCGCATGGCCGAGGCGGCGGGGTCGCACACCCGGTACCTACCCGTGGCGGAGACCGCGGTGTGCCCCTACATGAAGATGATCACGCCCGCGAGGCTGCTGCACTGCCTGCAGACCGGGCGGGACGAGGTGACGGTCGACGGGCGGATCGCCGAGGCCGCCCGGTCCAGCGTGGAGCGGATGATCGCCATCGGGCAGCCCTCCCGGGGCGGCGAGTGAGGGCCGCGACCCCGCGGCGGGTGGCCGAGCGGCTGGCCTGCGCCGAGGTCTCGTTCACCCGCACCACCGACGTGCTCATCGTCGGCTCGGGCATCGGCGGGCTGGCCCTGGCCCAGGCCCTGAGCGGGCACGGACTGCTCGTCGAGGTGGTCACCAAGGCCATGCTGCGCAACGGCAGCACCCGCTGGGCCCAGGGGGGCGTGGCGACGGCCGACGGACCGGGCGACGATCCCCGCCACCACCTGCGGGACACCCTGGTCGCCGGCGCCGGACTGTGCGACGCCGAGGCGGTCACCACGCTGGTCGAGGAGGGGCCGAGCGCGGTCGCCGGGCTGCTGGCCAGCGGCGCCGTGTTCGACCGCACGGCCGACGGCGCGCTGTCGTACACCCTCGAGGGGGGACACTCCCACCCCCGGATCGTGCACGCCGGCGGGGACGCCACCGGACTCGAGATCCAGCGCACGCTCGAGGGAGCCGTGACCGCCGCGGACGACGTCCACGTCTGGGAACGCACGTTCCTGCTCGACCTGCTCACCACGACGGCCGACGGGACCCCGCTGGTCGGCGTCCCCGAGGGCACGGCGGACGGTCGGCGGGCGGTCGTGGGCGCCCGGGTCTCGCGCTGGACCGGGACCGGACACCAGGACGCCAGCCATGAGGTCGGCGAGATCTTCGCCCGGGCCACGGTGATCGCCACCGGTGGCTACGGCCAGGTGTTCGCCAAGACCTCCAACCCCTGGGTCGCCACCGGCGACGGCCTGGCCGCCGCCCTGCGCGCCGGGGTCGACGCCGCCGACCTGGAGTTCGTCCAGTTCCACCCCACGGTGCTGGCGCTGGCGGCGGTCTCTGACGACGCGGGACGCCATCTGCTGGTCTCCGAGGCGGTGCGCGGCGAGGGCGCGGTGCTGGTCGACGCGGACGGCGACCGGGTGATGGCCGGCCGCCATCCCCGCGAGGACCTGGCCCCCCGCGACGTCGTCGCCGCCGCCATGGCCGCCCGGATGGCCGAACTCGGCGTGGACCACCTCTACCTCGATGCCCGCCACCTGGGCGAGGAACGGCTGCTGCGGCGGTTCCCGACCATCGTCGCCGGCTGCCGGGCGGCCGGCGTCGACCCCGTGACCCAACCGATCCCGGTGGCCCCGGCCGCCCACTACGCGTGCGGCGGGATCCGCTCGGACATGGACGGGCGGACGTCGATGCCGGGGCTGTACGCCCTCGGCGAGACGGCCTGCACCGGCGTGCACGGCGCCAACCGGCTTGCCTCAAACTCGCTGCTCGAGGCCATGGTGGTGGCCCGCCGGCTCGCCCGGACCCTGCTCGCGAGGGCGCCGGCCCGCCGACCGGTCACCCCCGACGAGCGCCGGCCGTCGCTGATCGACCCCGGACGGCGGGAGGAGATGACCACCGCGATGGTCCGGCAGGCGGGCGTGGTGCGTCGTCCCGCGGACCTGGACGAGCTGGCCGACTACCTGGACTCCCTGGTGCCGGAGGCGGGCGACGGGCCCGTCCCGCAACCGGTCCCGGAACCGGGCCTGTATGCCTGGGAGGCGACGAACCTGCACACCGTGGCGGTGGCCCTCGTAGCCGCCGCCCGGCGGCGCGCCGAGAGTCGGGGGTGCCACCGACGCAGCGACGTCGCCGGTCCCCGTGAGAGTTGGCGGGTGCGGGTGCGCTCCACCGTGCGCGAGGGAGTCGTGGTGCACCTGGCACCAGAGCCGGTCGCGCCGGAGGCGTCGGTCCCCGAACCGGTCACCCCACCGGTCCTCGAACCGGTCCTCGAACCCGTCCTCGAACCGATCACCGGGTCGGTGGCGGCCGAGTCCGCCGCGGGACCGGAACCGTTCCCCATGCAGGAGGTCGCCGGATGAGCCCGACCGTCGCGGACGTCCGTGAGGGAATCGACCCGCTGCCGGACGGTGAGGCCACCCGGGTGGCCGAGCTGGCGCTCGCCGAGGACCTGGCCGGCGGCGTCGACGTCACCACACTGGCCACGATCGCCGCGGACGCCGTCGGCACCGGCCGGATCATGGCCCGCGTCGCCGGGGTGGTCAGCGGCGTGCCCATCGCCCGTGAGGTGTTCGCCCGGGTGGACCCCGGCGTCGTCGTGCGCGCCCACGTGGCCGACGGCGACAGTGTCCGGGCCGGCGAGGTGATCGCCGAGGTGACCGGTTCGATCCGCTCGATCCTGATCGGCGAGCGCAACGCGCTGAACGTGCTGTGCATGTTGTCGGGGATCGCCACCCTGACCGCCTCCTGGGTGGCGGCCGTCGAGGGGACCGGTGCCCGGATCCGGGACACCCGCAAGACGGCCCCCGGGCTGCGCACCGTCCAGAAGTACGCGGTGCGCTGCGGTGGCGGGCGCAACCACCGCATGGGGCTGAGTGATCAGGCCCTGATCAAGGACAACCACGTGGTGGCCGCCGGTGGGGTCGTTCCCGCGCTGAAGGCGGTGCGGGCCATGCGCCCGGACATCATCTGCGAGGTGGAGTGCACCGAGGTCGAACAGGTCGAGCAGGCCTGCGCCGCGGGCGCCGTCCTGGTCCTGCTCGACAACATGACCCTGGAGGCCACCCGGGCGAGCGTCGCCGTCGCCCGGTGCCACGGTGCCACGACCGAGTCCAGCGGCGGGCTGAGGCTGGAGAATGCCCACGAGGTCGCCGAGACCGGGGTGGACTACCTCGCCGTGGGGGCGCTGACCCACTCGGCCCCCACCCTGGACATCGCGCTCGACCTGATGTGAGGACCGTGGCCGGACGGCGTCGTTAGACTGGCTGCAGTCCCGAGCACAGTGAGGATTCTGCGTGTCGATCAAGCCCATCAGGCTCTTCGGTGACCCCGTGCTGCGCACCTCCGCCCAACGGGTCGTCGACTTCGACAAGGAACTGCGCGTCCTGGTCAAGGACCTCGCCGACACGATGCTGGATGCGCCGGGCGCCGGCCTGGCCGCGCCCCAGATCGGCGTCGGGCTGCGGGTGTTCACCTACTACGTCGACGGCGAGCTCGGCCATCTGATCAATCCCGACCTGGACCTGTCGAGCGAGGAGCAGGACGGCGAGGAGGGCTGCCTGTCCTTCCCCGGCATCGTGTTCGACACCCCCCGGGCGCTGCGTGTGGTCGCCAAGGGGTTCGACCAGCACGGCGAGCCCGTCACGATCGAGGGCAGCCAACTGCTCGCCCGGGCGATCCAGCACGAGACCGACCATCTCGACGGGATCCTGTTCATCGATCGCATGGACCGTGCCCAGCGCAAGCTCGCGCTCAAGGCGATCCGCGAGGCGGAGTGGATGGGCCAGCCGGCCCCGACGGTCAGGACCAGCCCCCACGCCACCTTCGGACAGGCGCTCTGACCCATCGTGCGCCTGCTGTTCGCCGGCACCCCGGCCGTGGCGGTGCCCGCCCACGACGCGATAGCCGCCTCGGACCACGAGTTCGTCGCCGTGCTCACCCCGCCCCACGCACCCACCGGGCGTGGCCGTCGGCTGCTCCGGTCCCCGGTCGCCCGGTGGGCCGACGACCACGACGTCCCGGTGCTGCAACCGGCCCGGCTCTCCGAACCCGCTGCGCTGCAGGCGATCCGCGAACTCGACGTCGACTGCGCGCCGGTGGTCGCCTACGGCGCGCTGGTGCCCCCCGCGGCGCTGGCGGTGCCCCGCGCCGGCTGGGTCAACCTGCACTTCTCGCTGTTGCCGGCCTGGCGTGGGGCCGCCCCGGTCCAGCACGCCCTGATCGCCGGTGATGAGATCACCGGCGCCACCGCGTTCGCCCTGGAGGCGGGTCTGGACACCGGTCCGGTCTATGGCGTGCTCACCGAACGGGTCAGGCCCCACGACACCGCGGGGGACCTGCTGGAGCGGCTCGCCCGGGCCGGGGCCGGTCTGCTGGTCGCCACCCTCGACGGGATCGCGGCGGGCACGATCGAGGCGCGCCCCCAGTCGGCGGACGGTGTGAGCCTGGCCCCCAAGATCACCGTCGAGGACGCCCGGATCGACTGGTCGGCGCCGGCCTCGGCGGTGGATCGCCGGATCCGCGGGTGCACCCCGGAACCCGGTGCCTGGACAACCTGGCGCGGTGAGCGGCTCGGGATCGACCCTGTCCGACTCGACGACCCCGGTGCCGGCGATCTCGGTGCCGACCACCCGGGGCCCGGGGAGCTCGCGGTGACCAAGCGCGAGGTGCGCGTCGGCGCCGGTGGCGGCTGCCTGCTGTTGGGGCAGGTGCGCCCGGCCGGTCGCCGTCCGATGTCGGCCGTCGACTGGGCGCGCGGTGCCCGTCCCGGCCCGGGGGAGCGCCTGGGTGGGTAGGGCCGCCACCCGCTCGACCGCCCGACGGCGGATCGACCCGCCACGGCTGATCGCCTGGCGCACCCTGCGGGCCGTGGCGGTCGATGACTCCTACGCCAACCTGGTGCTGCCGGGCCTGCTGCGCGAGGCCGGGCTGCAGGGACGCGATGCCGCGTTCGCCACCGAGCTGGCCTACGGGGCACTGCGGGGGCGCGGCACCTACGACGCGGTGATCGCGGCCTGCAGCAACCGTCCGCTCGACGAGATCGACCCGGCGGTGCTGGACGCGCTGCGGCTCGGGGCCCACCAGCTGCTCGCCACCCGGGTGCCGGCGCACGCCGCCGTGGCGGCCACCGTCGATCTGGTACGCGCCGAGATCGGCCAGGGCGCAGCGGGTTTCGCCAACGCGGTGCTGCGCAGTCTCAGCGGACACGACCTGTCGGGCTGGCTGGAGCGGCTGCTGCCGGCCCAGATCGACGAGGACGCCCGGCTGGCGCTGACCCACTCCCACCCGACGTGGATCGTCCGGGCGCTGCGCGACGCGCTGGTCCACCACGGCCGGTCCGCGGCCGAGCTGGAGCAGGCGCTGGCCGCGGACAACCTGGCCCCCGAGGTGACCCTCGTCGCCCTGCCGGGGCTCAGCGAACCCGCCGAACTCGCCGATCGGGACCGGCCGTCGGCCCCGATCGCCGCCAGCCCCCTCGCCGTCCGCGTCACCGGTTCGCCGGCCGCGTCGCCGGCCGTCCGCCAGGGCCGGGCCCGGGTCCAGGACGCGGGCAGCCAGCACGTCGCGCTGGCCCTGGTGGACGCGGCCACCGACGGCACCGACGCCGGGCAGTGGCTGGACCTGTGCGCAGGACCGGGCGGCAAGTCGGCGCTGCTGTCCGCCGTCCTGCTGCAACGGCGCCGCTCCGGCGAGCTGCCCGCCGACGCCCGGGTACTGGCCACCGAGGTGGCCGGCCACCGCGCCAGGCTGGTGGCCGACAGCGTCGAGGGGGTGCGCCGGGCCGCCCGCGAGGCGGGCGAGGCAGACCCGGTTCGGGTGGAGGTACTCGACGGCCGCTGGATCGCCGGCGGCGGAGCGGTTCCGCAGCCGGGCTTCGACCGGGTGCTCGTGGACGCCCCCTGTACCGGGCTCGGGGCGCTGCGCCGCCGCCCCGAGGCACGTTGGCGACGGCGTCCGGGTGACCTGGCGGCCCTCGGACCGCTGCAGCGGGACCTGCTCCGCGCCGCCCTGGACGTCGTCCGGCCCGGCGGTGTCGTCGCCTACGTGACCTGCTCCCCCCATCCGGCCGAGACCACCCTCGTGCTGGACGACGTGCTGCGCCGGCCCGAGTACGCCGGCTCGGTGGAACGGGCGGGCCCCGACGTCCAGTTGTGGCCGCACGTCGACGGCACCGACGCGATGTACCTCGCGCTACTGCGCCGCGTACCATCTTCGGCGGACCGATCAGCCACAGCCGAGCGAACACTCCGAGGAGAGAACAGGCGATGAGCGTCGAGGGATCCGGCGGCCCGCAGGACGCCATCGCCCGGGCCGCGCTCGTCGATCACGTCCGGCAGCTGCTCCGGGTGCCGCCGCCCTTTCCGGTGATGGGGCTGAGCAACCCCGCGCTGACCCCCTCACGACTGGTCGACGTGCGCGAGTCGGCCGGTCGGGTGGAGCGGATCTCCCTCGGCTACGGAGACGCCCAGGGCTCCGCCGGCCGGTTCGTGCTGGTGATCAGCGCGGACCCCGCTCAGATACCGGAGGACCTGGCCGCCCTGTTGGCCTCGGAGGCGGCCCGGCTGGGCGAGGAGGTCACACAGGACCCGCCCACCGCGCCGGAGCTGACCCCCGCCGGCGGGCTCCGGCTCAACATCCCGATGGAGGTCGACGGCCTGATGGTCGTGGAGGGGCTGCCGGTCCCGGCCCATCTGCGCCGGCAGGGGCGGTTGTGGTCGGCACACATCACGGCCCGGCCCGGGCAGGTGGTCACGGTGGTCGCCCGCGGCGTCGACCCGGCCACGCTGCAGCTCAGCGGGGTGCCCGAGCTGCGGCCCTACGTCAACGCGTGGGAGGAGCACCAGCTCAAGGCGGTCGCCGCAGCGGCGTTCATGACCGCCCAGAACGTGGCCGAGGAGATCCCCGCCCAGGGGCTCGACGCCCACATCTCCCTGATGCGGGCCTGGCTGGTCGTCGGGCCCGGAACGGGGTCGCTGCGCGCCGTGGGTGCCCTGGTCAGCCCGCGCTCGGGCACCCCGGAGCACCGCCGGTTGTGGGAGGCCGCCGCCCGCACCCAGATGCACTACGCCGCCCAGACCGATCGGGACGCCGACTACGCCCTGGGTGCCATGGTCAACCAGGCCCTCCGGCTGGCCGAGCGGGCCACCTGGTTCTCCGACCGGAAACTGGTGGTGCGCGCGATCGAGGAGATGGCCCGCTACACCGTGTTCGACTCAGATGTGCCGAGTCGCCGGGCCCAGGAGTGGTGGGGTCGGGTGTGGTCGCTGAGCGTCACACCGCTGCCGGAGGACCCGGACGTGGCGCGTGAGCGCAGGCGCGAGCACTCGGCCACCGAGTCGGTGTGGCTGACCGCCTGGGAGCGCTGGGCCACCGGGGACGCCGGGCACGGGCATCGCCGATGAGGGTCCAGATCGCACCGTCCCTGCTGTCCGCCGACCAGGCGCGGCTGGCGGACGAACTGGCCGCGATCGCGTCCGCCGACTGGGCCCATGTGGACGTCATGGACAACCATTTCGTCCCCAACCTCACCCTGGGGCGGGCCGTGGTCGAGGCGCTGGCCAAGGTCAGCCCCGTCCCGCTGGACTGCCACCTGATGATCGAGGACCCGGACCGGTGGGCGCCCGGGTACGTCGAGGCGGGCGCCGCCAGTGTGACCTTCCACGCGGAGGCGGCCCGCGCGCCGATCCGGCTGGCCCGTGAACTGCGGGCGCTGGGCGCCAGGGCCGGTCTGGCGGTCAAGCCCACGACCTCGATCGAGCCCTACCTCGACCTGCTGCCCGAGTTCGACACGCTTCTGGTCATGACCGTGGAACCGGGCTTCGGCGGTCAGGCCTTCCTCGACCACACCCTGTCGAC
Organism: uncultured Kineosporiaceae bacterium; assembly: GCA_964469635.1. Taxonomy (GTDB): domain Bacteria; phylum Actinomycetota; class Actinomycetes; order Actinomycetales; family Kineosporiaceae; genus JADJPO01. The sequence continues at coordinate 176 of CAYYCE010000058.1, read as the reverse complement.
GGTGCGCCGGGCCCGCGAGGCGGTCACGGCGTCCGGTCTGGATGTCTGGGTGCAGGTGGACGGCGGGGTCGGGCCCGACACGATCGAGCGGTGCGCCGCCGCAGGAGCCGACGTCTTCGTGGCCGGCACGGCGGTCTACGGCAGCGAGGACGCCGCCGCCGCCGTGGCGGGGCTGC
>CAYYCE010000057.1:2215-10697 GCA_964469635.1 uncultured Kineosporiaceae bacterium | reverse complement strand
ATCACGCCGATCATCACCAACCCGAAGAAGGCGGCCGAGGCGCTGCAGTGGGTCGTCAAGGAGATGGACACCCGCTACGACGATCTGGCGGCGTTCGGGTACAAGCACATCGACGACTTCAACTCCGCGGTCCGTGCCGGCAAGGTCACCCCGCCGCCGGGCAGCGAACGGACCGTCGCGCCCTACCCGTACCTGCTGGTGATCGTCGACGAGCTGGCCGACCTGATGATGGTCGCCCCACGCGACGTCGAGGACTCGATCGTGCGGATCACCCAGCTGGCCCGGGCCGCCGGCATCCACCTGGTGCTGGCCACCCAGCGGCCCAGCGTCGACGTGGTCACCGGTCTGATCAAGGCCAACGTGCCCAGCCGGATGGCGTTCGCGACGAGTTCGGTCACCGACTCCCGCGTGGTCCTCGACCAGCCGGGTGCGGAGAAGCTCATCGGCCAGGGCGACGCACTGTTCCTGCCGATGGGCGTGAGCAAGACCGTCCGGGTGCAGGGGGCCTGGGTCAACGAGTCGGAGATCCGCACCGTCGTCGAGCACGTCAAGGGTCAGCTCGCGCCCAAGTACCGCGAGGACGTCGCGGCGCCGGTGGCCAAGAAGCAGTCGGACGACGACATCGGCGACGACCTCGAGCTCTTGGTGTCCGCGGCCGAGCTGGTCGTCAACACCCAGTTCGGATCGACCTCGATGCTGCAGCGCAAGCTGCGGGTGGGCTTCGCCAAGGCCGGCCGGCTGATGGACCTGCTGGAGTCCCGTGGGGTCGTCGGCCCCAGCGAGGGCAGCAAGGCCCGTGACGTCCTCGTTCGCCCGGATGACCTACCGGCGACGCTGGCCCTGATGCGCGGCGAGGAGATTCCCGGCACCATGGAGGATCGCGCCGCGGAACCGGAGGCGCAGGCCTCCGACGACTGGAAAGGCGGCGATGACTGAAGGGCAGGGCGTGACCGTCCCCGGGCCCGGTACCCCCACGGGGACCGAGCCGGCTCTGGACCTGTTGGTGTGGGACGCCCCCAACATCGACATGACGCTGTCCAACGTCATCGGCGGTCGGCCCACGCCCGCCTCGCGCCCCCGCTTCGACGCCGTGGCCCGCTGGCTGCTGGCCGGGGCCGGCGACGCCGAGGTCGAGGGCTGCGTGTTCGCGAACGTGGCCCCCGGGGGCGCGGTCAACATGCGGGGCTGGATCGAGGCCATCCGCTCCTTCGGCTACGCCGTGTTCGCCCGGCCCAAGCTCGGGCCCGAGGACGACGTCGATCTCGACATGCTCGCGCACATCGAGCTGCGCGCCTCCACCCGTCGGCTCCGGCGTCTGGTGGTCGCCAGCGGGGACGGCCGCAACTTCCTCGAGCCGCTGGAGCGGCTGGGCCGCGCCGGGATCGACGTCATCGTGGTCTCCTTCGCCGAGATCGCCGGGTACGCCCAGGAATCGGACGTGCTGACGTTCGTCGACCTGGAGGACATCCCGGGCGCCTTCACCAGCCCGTTGCCGCGGGTGAGGCTGGACAACCTGCCCGAGGGCGGCGCCTGGTTGGCGCCGACCCGGCCGATGACGGCCCTGCTCGAGGACGGCGGTGTCGGCGGACACTAGGCTGACCGGGTGTCCGAAGGGGGTCAGAGCGACGGTCGACGGGTCGCGGTGGTGACCCTGGGCTGCGCCCGCAACGAGGCCGACTCGGCCGAGCTCTCCGGCCGCTTCGCCCGGGCCGGCTGGCAGCTCGTCGACGACGCCGCCGAGGCCGACGTCGCCGTCGTCAACACCTGCGGGTTCGTCGAGGCCGCCAAGAAGGACTCCATCGACGCCCTGCTCGAGGCCGCCGACCTGCGGGACGACGAGAGCGCCCGCACCCGGGCGGTGGTGGCCGTCGGCTGCCTCGCCGAGCGGTACGGCCGCGAACTGGCCGACCAGCTGCCCGAGGCGGACGCCGTCCTCGGCTTCGACACCTACGCCGATCTGAGTTCCCAGTTGGAGGCGGTGCTGGGAGGGCACCGGCCGCGCTCCCACGTCCCCGTCGACCGGCGGAGGCTGCTGCCGATCGCCCCGGCCGACCGCGCGGTCCCCGAGGCCGTCGTCGGGTCCATGACCGACCCCGTGGCCGAACCGGTGGTGCGCCGCCACGACGGCCGGGTGTGGGCGCCGCTGAAGATCGCCTCGGGGTGCGATCGCCGGTGCGCCTTCTGCGCCATCCCGGCCTTCCGCGGCTCCTTCGTCTCGCGCCGTCCGGTCGACGTGCTCGCCGAGGCGCGCTGGCTCGCCGAGCAGGGGGTCCGCGAGCTGCTGTGCGTCAGTGAGAACTCGACGTCCTACGGCAAGGACCTCGGTGATCTGCGGCTGCTGGAGACCCTGCTGCCGGAGCTGGCCGGGATCGACGGGATCGACCGGGTCCGCGTCTCGTACCTGCAGCCCGCCGAGCTGCGTGACTCCCTCGTGGAGGTGATCGCGGACACCCCCGGCGTCGTCCCGTACTACGACCTGTCCTTCCAGCACGCGGCCCCCACGCTGTTGCGCCGGATGCGCAGGTTCGGCGGCGCCGAGGACTTCCTGGCGTTGGTCGAACGGATCCGGCGCCTGCACCCGACGGCCGGCATCCGCTCGAACGTCATCATGGGCTTTCCCGGCGAGAGCGAGGGCGACGTCGAGGTGCTGTGCGGCTTCCTCGAGGCCGCCCGGCTCGATGTGGTCGGGGTCTTCGGCTTCTCGCCCGAGGACGGCACCGAGGCGGCCGGCCTGCCCGGCGCGCTCGACGCCGACGAGATCGCCGCCCGGGTGCGCCACATCGGCGACCTGGTCGAGGAGCTCACCGCGCAGCGGGCCGACGACCGGGTGGGGGAGCGGGTCACGGTGCTCGTCGAGGAGTTCGATCCGGACGACGGCGCGCCGCTCGGCCGGGCCGCTCACCAGGGGCCGGACGTCGATGGCGTGACCCGGCTCGCGGGCGGCGCCGGGTGGTCGCCGCCGGCGCCGGGCGACCTGGTGGCGGCCGAGGTGGTCGGCGCCGAGGGTGTGGACCTGGTGGCGGAGCCGGGTCCGTGACGGGGCGGATCGACCCCGTGGCGACCCCGGCGGGTCAGGGGGTCTCCAGCTGGAACGTGGCCAATCTGCTCACCGGGCTCAGGCTCGCGCTGGTTCCGGCGTTCGGCTGGCTGCTGCTGCACGCCGACGGCCGGCAGAGCTCGTGGCGGGTGGCCGCCACGGTCGTCTTCGTGGTGGCCGGGCTGACCGATCGGTTCGACGGCGAGCTGGCCCGCCGCCGCAACCTGATCACCGACCTGGGCAAGATCGCCGACCCGATCGCCGACAAGGCGCTCATGGGCATGGCCCTGGTCGGGTTGTCGCTGCTCGGCGAGCTCTCGTGGTGGATCACGGTGGTGGTGTTGGTGCGCGAGATCGGCATCACCGTGCTGCGGTTCGTGGTGATCCGGCACGCCGTGATGCCCGCCGGCCGGGGCGGGAAGGCCAAGACCGCGCTGCAGGCACTGGCGATCGGTCTCTATCTGCTGCCGCTGCCGGGCGGCTGGCACCGGCTGGCCGTCGCCGTGATGGCCGTGGCCGTCGCGCTCACCGTGGCGACCGGACTCGACTACCTGGTGAAGGCGGGGCGCGTGGTGGCCACCAGTGAGCGCACCCGGGCCCGGCGGGCCTCCCGCGGGGCGGCGCGCGAGGGTGGGGAGGGCGGTTGACCGGCTCGGCCCGCCCCCTGGTGTTCGTGGTCGAGGACGAGCCGGCGATCGCGGACCTGGTCCGCGGCGCCCTGGTGCGGGACGGCTTCACCGCGGGCGTCTACTCCGACGGCGCGGTGGCGCTGGCGGCGATCACCCGTGATCGCCCGGCTGTCGTGATCCTCGACGTGGGCCTGCCCGGGGTGGACGGCACCGAGATCTGCCGGCGGATGCGGGAGGGCGGCGACTGGACCCCGGTGCTGTTCGTCACCGCCCGCGACGAGGAGGTCGACCGGGTGCTCGGCCTCGAACTGGGCGCCGACGACTACGTCACCAAACCGTTCAGCCCCCGCGAGCTGGTGGCCCGGGTCAAGGCGGTGCTGCGGCGCGGTGCCGCACCGGTGCTCCAGGCGGCCCTGACCGTGGGCACGCTCACCCTGGACCCCGCCAGCCGCAGGGCCGTCGCCGGCCGGGACCCGGTCGAGCTGACCACGACCGAGTTCGAGCTGATGGCGCACCTGATGCGCCGCCCCGGTCGGGTGTTCACCCGCGAGGAGCTGCTGTCCCAGGTCTGGGGATACCCGGCCGGGACGCCGACCCGCACCGTCGACGTCCACGTCGCCCAGGTGCGCGCCAAGATCGGGACGGCGGCGCGGCTGCGCACGGTCCGCGGGGTGGGATATGCCGTCGAACCCGCCTGACGGTTCCGCCGGGTCCCACCGGCCGATGCCCGGGCGCTGGTCGCTGCGGCGGCGGGTGGTCGCGCTGGTCGCCGCGGTGGCCCTCGTCAGCTCGCTGCTCACCGGCTGGGCCCTGACCCGGGTGCTGGTGAGCTCGAACCGGCTCCAGGCCGCCGTCACCGTGACCGCCGAGGCCGATGCGCTGGCGGGGCTGGTGGAACAGGGGGCGACGCTGCGGGTGGTCGCCCGGGTGCGGCGGCTGGAGGCCCTGCCCGGCTGGGCCGTCGAGATCGTCGGCAGGGACGGCGCGCCGACGGTCGTGCCGTTCACCGCGGCCGATCCGTCCCAGGCGCCCGAGGGCTACTCCGGCGCGGTGCCGGTCGAGCGGACCGTGTCGGGGACCGACTGGTTCGTCGCCGCCAGGTCGGCGGGTTCGCGCACCGTGCTGATCGCCCGCAGGGTCTCGGCGGCCACCGAGCTGACCCCGCAGCAGCGCCGCGGAACGGTGCTGGGGGCCCTGCTCGGCCTGGTCGTCGGCGGCTTGGGAGGTCTGGTGCTGGCCAGGTCGATCACCCGACCCTTGGAGCGGGTCGCCGGGGCGGCCCGGCGGCTGTCGGCGGGGGAACGGGACGTCGGTCCGGCGCCCGAGGGCCCGGCGGAGGTCGCCGTCGTGGCCGAGGCGCTGGGCGCGCTCTCGAGCGCCTTGGCCACCAGCGAGCAGCGGCAGCGGCGGTTCCTGCTCGCCGTCTCGCACGAGCTGCGTACGCCGCTGACGGCGATCGCCGGTCACGCCGAGACCCTCGCGGAGGGGGTGCTGCCCGCCGATGAGGTGGCCCCCGCGGCCGGGGTGATCGTGTCCGAGGCGGCCCGGCTGCAGCGCCGGGTCGAGGATCTGCTGGCCCTGGCCAGGCTCGAGGCCGACGACTTCCGGCTCACGTGGGCGGCCGTGGACCTGGCCGCCGTGGTGCGGGCCGCCGCGGCGGCCGCCGCCCCGCGTGCCGCCGCGGCCGGGGTGCGGGTGGAGGTCGAGGCGCCGACGCGGGGGCTGGTCGCGACCACCGACGGGGAGCGGATGCGCCAGATGGTGGATGCGTTGCTGGACAACGCGATCCGGGTGCTGCCCCCCGGAGGGCGGGCGGTGCTGGCGGCACGGGCGGTGGCTGCCGCGGTGCGGGTCGAGGTGCGGGACGACGGGCCGGGACTGGCGCCGCGGGATCTGGCGGTCGCCTTCGAGCGGGGGGTGCTGACCGAGCGGTACCGGGGCTCGCGTCCGGTCGGCTCGGGCGTGGGCCTGGCGCTGGTCGGCGAGCTGGCTCGCCGAATGGGTGGGCGGGCGGTGGCGGAGCAGTCCCGCGAGGGCGGTGTCTGCTTCGCCGTGGAGCTTCCCGAACACTCCTCTGACATTCCCCGGGGCTAGCGGACACCCTCGGGCCGGAGCCTGGTCGTCACGGCGCCCGAGGGACGGGCGCCACGACGAGAGGACCGACGATGCCCGCACTGTCCGCCCTGACGTTGGGGGGCACCACCCTGGCCGCCGCCGGGCTCGCCGGAAGCGCCCTGCTGGCGAGTCCGGCCACCGATCCCGATCCGCTGCCGTCGACGCCCCGGGAACGCCTCACCGCCACCTGCTCCCGGCTGTCGGACCGGATCGAACGCGTCGGGCGGGCTCAGGAGCGACTGGCCGGGGGCACGGAGGTGATGGGTTCCGTCGCCCGGCTGCAGGCCCGCATCGACCGGGCACGCGGGGCCGGCCACGACGACGCCGTCCGGTTGCTCGAGGACCGGATGGCGATCCGCAAGGACGTCGCCGCGATGGTTCCGGAGGTGCTGACCCACCTTCGGGACGCCCAGCAGGTGTGTTCCGAGCACGAGGCCGGTTCGTGAGCCACGCCGCGGACCGGCCCGGACGGCGGCTGCGCCCGATCGCCTCGATCCTGCTGCTGGTCTGCCTCGCGGGTGTGGTGAGCGGTTGCCGCCCGGCGGCCTCGGGGCTCGGCGCCCACCCGACGGGAGCCTCGGCCGAAACCGCCCTGCAGCAGGTCGATGACGCGCTGGCCGAGGCCGACCGGGTGCTGGCCCGGGCGGACGAGGCGTTCGTCGAGGACCCGTGACCGTGACCGCACCCCGACGGTTCCGCCGTGGGCGTAGAGGGGTTGCCGCCGATGCCGGGGTGGAACAGTCTGGAACCTCGATGGGTTGCCACCGATGCCGCCGTGGCTATCCGAGCGCTTGTCGCTACTGCGAGGTACGGTGGGCTACAGGTCGCGACCGTGGTGGTCGAGGCGAGGGTGTTGGCGGGTCCGATGGGGCCCGCCGGGCGCGAGAGGAGGACGGTCCCGTGGTGCTGCTGCGACAGGAGATCGGCGATGTCCTCCGTGATGCCCGGCGTGAACAAGGCCGCACGTTGCGTGAGGTCTCCTCGGTGGCCCGGGTCTCCCTGGGTTACCTCAGCGAGGTCGAGCGTGGGCAGAAGGAGGCCTCCAGCGAGCTGCTGGCCTCGATCTGCGGTGCCCTCGAGGTCCCGCTCTCCTCGGTGCTGCACCAGGTCAGCCAGCGTGTCGCCGTCGCCGAGGGGTTGCCGGAGCGGCTGGGTGAGGACCTGGTCGTCAAGGACGTCACGGTTCCCGATACCGTTCCCGACGACCTCGACGCCGCGTTGCGGGCCGAGGGCCAGCTCAGCGCCGCCTGAGCCGGTCGGTCCCGCCTGGGCCACGCTGACAGGACGGGCAGTGGAACAGGTTCCGCCGACGCGGCGCCGTGCCCACCGCGCCGGTCGCGGTTGACGGTCATCGTCCGATGCACCAGGTCGACCAGCGCGGTCACCGCGTCGGCGCCGAGGTCGGCGCAGGGAGTCTGGGGGTCCACGCCCCGCAGGAACAGCGTCTCGGAGGCGTAGATCGTCCCGACGCCGGCGAGGACGCGCTGGTCCAGCAGGGTCTCCCCGATGGGGCGCCCCGCCGCGGCGATGATCCGGCGGGCGGCCTCCGCGGCGTCCCAGGCGGGGCCGAGGACGTCGGGACCGAGGTGGCCGACCAGGGTGTGTTCGGCGTCGGTGGCGACCAGGTCGAGCAGGCCCAGCCGATGTCCGATCGCCGTCCACTCGCGATTGCCGAGCACCGCGCGCACCCGATCGGCGGTGGAGGCGACCATGAGGTCGCCGCCAGCCACGACGCGCCAGGAGCCGTCCATTCGCAGGTGGCTGTGCAGCGTGAGCCCGCCGTCGACGCGCATCAGGATGTGCTTTCCGGCGGGGATCACCTCACGCACGGCGTGACCCCTCAGATCGGTGGTCGCCAAGGACGGCCACCGCAGGTCCCACGTGATCAGGACACGCCCTGCGAGCGCGTGGTGGAGCCGCCGCGCCGTCTGGAACACCGCATCGCCTTCGGGCACCCCCCCACTGTGCACCGTGGCGGCGGTCCCGTCGCGCGCATGCTCAGGCACGCATCCGCAGGCCCCTCGGCGTGGCGTGGAACCCGGCCGCCGTCAGGGCCCGGGCGAGGGGATGGTCGCCGCCGAGCACCTCGGTGCCGTCGGCGCGTTCCACCGTCAGGCGGCCCAGAGCACCGGTGCGCACCGCGAGGGCGAGGGCGTCAGCCGCCGGTTGCAGCACCGCGGGGTCGGTCGACCAGGAGAGCAGGGACCGTCCGCCGCGCTCGACGTAGAGCGCCAGTTCGCCGTCGACGAGCACCACGAGGGCGCCGGCCTTGCGTCCCGGCCGGTGGCTGGTCCTCGGCTCGGCCGCCGCCACGGGACCGGCGCGGACGGGCCAGGGCAGCGCCGCACCGTAGGGGTTCGCCGGGTCGGCCGCCGCCATCACCACCGCCGGTGCCGCGTCCTGGGGGGCGTCGCCGACGGGGCGGGCGCCCGTCCGCAGCCGGTCCACCGCCCCGGTGGTGGCGAACTGCGCGGCGCCCAGGCCCTCGACGAAGTAGCCGCGCCGCACCCGGCCGGCGTCCTCGAAGGCCGAGAGCACCCGGTAGGTCGCCGCGAAGGCGCCGACCACGCCCTCGGCCATGACGGCGCCCCGGGTGAGCACCCCGTGGCGCTCGAGCAGGATCTCGGCCTGGGCGTGGGCCCGAATCGTCGGATCGGCCTCGCGTTCCGGTACCAGCGACCACCGCCCGGCGGCGGTGGGT
>CAYYCE010000057.1:0-2205 GCA_964469635.1 uncultured Kineosporiaceae bacterium | reverse complement strand
GTGGACCGCCGCGGCCGGGCATCGCGGGCCGTCCCGCCCGCAGGCCGGCGTAGCGCCCGCCGGCGAACCGCCCCCGGGCCGGGGGTCTGCGGCTGCGGTGGGCGGTGCGCCCGGCCGCCATCCGGGTGCGCAGCGCGGCAAGGGTGTCGTTGGTGACCAGACCGGCCCAGGTCAGGTCCCACAGAGCGGTGACCAGGTCGGGGTCGCTCGGACCGTCGAGCGCCTCCGACAGCGCACGGAAGAAGAAGGCGCCGCCGGCGGCCAACACCTCGAGCACCCCGGAGTGCAGCGTGCCCGGGACGAACTCCGGATCGGCCGGTGGGAGGCTGAGCGGGGCGAATTCGGTCGGATGCACCGCCACCCAGCCGTCCTCGCCGGGCAACCCGCCGTGGCCGGACCAGATCACCTCGCCGGCCGCGAGCAACTCATCGAGCATGGCGGGCGCGTAGCCGGGGACCCGGGCGGGCAGCACCAGGGTCTCCAGGGCGCTCGCGGGTACCAGGGCGCCCGCGAGCTGCTCGACCGCCCGGGCGAGACCGTCGACCCCCCGCAGCCGCCCGGACCCGAGATCGGTGATGCCCTGCCACGCCGGCAGGAACCGCGCCAGGTCGGCGCCGGTCACCGGCTCGACCTCGGCCCTCAGCGCGGCCAGCGACCGACGTCGCAGGGTGCGCAGCACCTCGCGATCGCAGTGGTCCAGGCCCTGCCCGCCGCCACGCTCCAGGGGCCGCAGCTCGCCCTCGACCACCCGCCCCGCCGCGACCAGCCGGCGCAGGCCGTCAAGGACGACCGCGACCCCGAGGCCGAACCGGTGGGCGGCCTGCGCGGCCGTGAACGGGCCGCGCGTGCGGGCGTAGCGGGCCAGCAGGTCGGCCAGCGGGTCGGGAACCGGTTCGGTGAACGTCTCCGCGATCCCCACCGGCAGCGGTGTTCCCAGCGCGTCGCGCAACCGGCCGGCGTCCTCGACGGCCGCCCAGTGATCCTGCCCGGCGATGCGCACCCCGATCACCCGCCGGGTGGCCTCGAGTTCCGCCAGCCAGCCCGCCACGACGGGAGCCGCCACCGAACACGGCCCGCCGTCCGGGTCGGGATCCCCCGTCCACGCCTCGGTCAGGGCGCGCTCGGCCACCTCGTCGGCGGTCAGCGGACCGAGCAACCGCACCAGGTCGGCGACCCCCTCCAGGCCGACGAGTCGGCGGGCCGGTACCAGCCGCTGCAACTCGGCCTCGGTGCGGTCCAGCGCCGCCGGGTCGAGCAGGTCGCGCAGCGCCGCCCCCTCGCCGCGGCCCAGCAGCTCCGACAGCAGGGCCGGGTCGAGGGCGAGCGCCGCGGCCCGCCGCTCCGCCAGCGGCGAGTCACCCTCGTAGAGGAACTGGGCGACGTAGCCGAACATCAGGCTGCGGGCGAACGGCGACGGTTCGGGCGTGGCGACCTCGACGATCCGGACCCGGCGCTCGGCCAGGTCGCCCATCAGCGCCACGAGCCCCGGGACGTCGAAGACGTCCTGCAGGCACTCCCGCACCGTCTCCAGCACGATCGGGAAACTGCCGTACTGCGAGGCCACCTCGAGCAGCTGCGCTGCGCGCTGGCGCTGCTGCCACAGCGGCTGCCGCTGCCCCGGTCGGCGGCGGGGCAGCAGCAGCGCCCGGCCCGCGCACTCGCGGAATCGCGCGGCGAACAGGGCCGATCCGCCGAGCGCCTCGGTGACCAGCGGCTCCACCTCGGCCGGATCCAGCATCACCAGTTCGGCCACCTCGGGTGCGCCGCCGGCCTCGGTCAACCCGTCCGTCTCCAGGTCGGGCAACCGGAACACGATGCCATCGTCCGAGGGCATCGCCTGCACGTCGACGCCGTAGCGCTCCCGCATCCGGGTCGCGACGGCCAGTGACCACGGCGAGTGCACCTGGGCGCCGAAGGGGGCGTGGACGACCACCCGCCAGTCGCCGAGCTCGTCGCGGAACCGCTCCACCACGATGGTCCGGTCGTCCGGCACCTGGCCGGTGGCCTGTTGCTGCTCGCGCAGGTAGCCGACCAGGTTGTCGGCGGCCCACTCGTCCAGCCCGGCTTCGCGGGCCCGCGCACGCGCCCCGGCGTCGTCCAGACCCGCCAGCTCACGGACGAAGGCGCCCACCGCCCGCCCCAGCTCCGCCGGGCGCCCCAGGGCGTCGCCGTGCCAGAACGGCAACCGGCCCGGCTGCCCGGGCG
>CAYYCE010000056.1:0-10762 GCA_964469635.1 uncultured Kineosporiaceae bacterium | reverse complement strand
GTCCGTACCGTTCTGCCCGAGCCGATCGCCGCGCTCGGTGAGCTCGCCAGCAATCTGCGGTGGTCCTGGCACCCGCCGACCCGGGACCTTTTCGCAGCCGTCGACCCGAGGCGATGGGCGTCCACCCACAACGATCCGGTGGCACTGCTCGGCTCGCTCTCACCGGAGGAGCTCCGCGAGCTCGCCGCCGACGAGGCGTTCGTCGCCCGGGTCGACGCCGCGGCCGAGGACCTGCGTACCTACCTCACGCACCCCGGCTGGTACCAGCACGTGGCCGCGGCCGGCGGGCCGAAGGCCATCGCCTACTTCTCCCCGGAGTTCGGGATCGCCGCGGTGCTGCCGCAGTACTCCGGCGGTCTGGGCATCCTGGCCGGGGACCACCTCAAGGCCGCGAGCGATCTCGCCGTCCCGATCGTCGGCGTGGGGCTGCTCTATCAGCACGGCTATTTCAAGCAGTCGTTGTCCCGCGAGGGATGGCAGCAGGAGTCCTACCCGGTGCTGGACCCGAACGAGCTGCCGCTGGCGCTGCTGCGCGAGAGCGACGGCACCCCGTGCATGGTCGAGGTGGGCCTGCCCGGGGGGCGGGTGCTGCACGCACACATCTGGAAGGCCCAGATCGGCCGGGTGCCGCTGTTGCTGCTGGACTCCAACGTCGAGGCCAACGACGACGCCGCCCGCGTGATCACCGACCGGCTCTACGGCGGCGGCGGCGAGCACCGGTTGCAGCAGGAGATGCTGTTGGGCATCGGCGGGATCCGGGCGCTGCGGATCCACTCCCGGCTGACCGGGGCGCCGGAGCCCGAGGTCTATCACACCAACGAGGGGCACGCGGGCTTCCTCGGTCTGGAGCGGATCCGGGAGCAGGTCGGCGAGGGGCTCACCTTCGACGCCGCCCTGGAGCGGGTGCGCGCCGGCACGGTGTTCACCACCCACACCCCGGTGCCCGCCGGCATCGACCGGTTCGGCCGCGAACAGATCGGGATCTTCTTCGGCGGCGACAACTCCGTCCCCGGCCTACCGGTGGAGCGGATCCTGGCCCTGGGCGCCGAGGACTACCCGGGCGGCGACCCCGCGATCTTCAACATGGCGGTGATGGGGCTGCGCCTGGCCCAGCGGGCCAACGGCGTCTCGCGACTGCACGGCGTGGTCAGCCGGGAGATGTTCGACGGGCTGTGGTCGGGCTTCGACCCGGCCGAGGTGCCGATCACCTCGATCACCAACGGCGTGCACGCCCCGACCTGGGTGGACCGCCGGGTGATGGAGCTGGCCGAGCGGTACCTCGGCCCGGACGTCCTCGGCGACGCCCATCGTTTCGACGGCATCGCCAAGGTGCCCGACGAGGAGATCTGGCGCGCTCGCAGGAGCATGCGCCAGACCCTGGTCGAGGACGCCCGCCGCCGGGTGCGCGCCTCGTGGATCAAGCGCGGGAACAGCCCGGCCGAGCTGGGCTGGGTCGACTCGGTGCTCGACCCCGACGTGCTGACCATCGGCTTCGCCCGCCGGGTGCCCACCTACAAGCGGCTCACGCTGATGCTGCGCGACCCGGAGCGGTTGCGGCAGCTGCTGCTGCACCCGCAGCGGCCGGTCCAGCTGGTGATCGCCGGCAAGTCCCACCCGGCCGACGACCAGGGCAAGCGGTTGATCCAGCAGGTGGTCAAGTTCGCCGACGACCCCGCGGTGCGGCAACGGATCGTGTTCCTGCCGAACTACGACATCGCGATGGCCTCCTCGTTGTACCCGGGCTGCGACGTGTGGCTCAACAACCCGTTGCGCCCGTTCGAGGCCTGCGGCACCTCGGGCATGAAGTCGGCCCTCAACGGCGGTCTCAACCTCTCGATCCTGGACGGCTGGTGGGACGAGTGGTACGACGGCGCGAACGGCTGGGCGATCCCCACCGCCGACGGCGTCGAGGACCCGGACCACCGTGACGACCTCGAGGCGGCCGCCCTGTACGACCTGATCGAGAGTTCGGTCGCGCCGCGGTTCTACGACAACGACGAGCGAGGCATGCCGACGCGCTGGCTGGAGATGGTGCGGCACACCCTCAGCTCGCTCGGGCCCAAGGTGCTGGCCTCGCGGATGGTCGCCGACTACGTCAACCACCTCTACGTGCCCGCCGCGGCCGCGGCGGGCACGGTGACGTCCTCCGTCGCCAGGGCGCGTGCCCTGGGCAAGGCCCGGATGCGTGAGCTGTGGTCCGGGGTGCGGGTCGAGCACGTGGAGTCCGCCGGCGTCTCCGACTCCCCGCAGGTCGGGGACGAGGTGTCGGTGCGGGCCTTCGTCCGACTCGGCGAGCTGGCGCCGGGGGAGGTCACCGTGGAGCTGGTGCACGGCAGGGTGACTCCCGAGGACTCCCTGGTCGACACCTTCTCCGACGCGCTGCGCCACGTCGAGTCGTACGAGAACGGTCGGCACTGCTTCGAGGGCAGCGTGCGGCTGAACCGGACCGGCCCGTTCGGATACACCGTGCGGGTGCTTCCGGCCGGCCTGGGCCTGGCCACTCCCACGGAGCTGGGGCTGGTCACCAACGCCTGAGGCTGCGGCTCGCCTCTCCCTCAGCGATCGGTCCGCGGGGGGATCCGGTACACCCGCATCGACGGGCCCGGGATCTTGAGCGTCGCGCGCGGCCGGGTGGTCGCCCGCCGGGGACCGTGGGGGCCGCCCGGCGGCCTGTCGTGGGCGCTGTCCCAGGCCAGCTCATAGGTGTAGGCCCAGGGACGGCCGGGCAGGCGCACCTCGGTGGTGGCCGAGTGGCCCTGCAGGATCAGCAGCAGCGAGGAGTCGAGGTGATGACCCTGGCGTCCCTGGACCACCGCGTGCAGGTACATCTGGAGCACCCGCTGGGAACCGTCGTGCCAGCTGTCGTGGGTCATCTCGACGCCGTCGGGCCCGAACCAGGCCAGGTCCTTGGTGCCGTCGGGATGCACCGGGCGGCCGGCGAAGAACCGGTCCTGGCGGGTCACCGGATGCTCCCGGCGCAGCTGGAGCAGGGAACGCGTGGCGGCCAGCAGGTCCCGCTGCCAGTCCGCCAGTTCCCAGTCCAGCCAGGCGGTCTCGTCGTCCAGGCAGTAGGGGTTGTTGTTGCCGCCCTGGGTCCGGCCGAACTCGTCGCCGGCCACCAGCATCGGCACCCCGGTCGCCAGCAGCAGCGTGCTCAGCAGGTTGCGCATGCTCCGCCGGCGCGCGGCGGCGACCTCCGGGTCGTCGGTGGGACCCTCCACGCCGTGGTTCCAGGACCGGTTGTTGTCGGTGCCGTCCCGGTTGTCCTCGCCGTTGGCCTCGTTGTGCTTGTGGTCGTACGTGGTCAGGTCGGCCATGGTGAAGCCGTCGTGGGCGGTCACGAAGTTGACCGAGGCCAGTGGACCGCGGGCGGGCGGGAAGGTGTCGGCGGACCCGGCCAGCCGGGTGGCCAGGTCGCGGACCCCGCCGCCGGCCTGACCGCTGCCGGCCCGGGCGGCGCCGGCCAGCCAGAACTCCCGGATCCCGTCCCGGAAGTGGTCGTTCCACTCCGCGAAGGGCGGTGGGAACTGCCCGGTGCGCCAGCCGTGCGGGCCGAGGTCCCACGGTTCGGCGATCAGCTTCACGTCGGCCAGCACGGGATCGGCGGCCACGGCGACCAGGAACGGGTGATCCGCCCGGTAGCCGTCGCGGCCGCGCGCCAGGGTGGGGGCCAGGTCGAACCGGAAGCCGTCCACGTGCATCTCGCTCACCCAGTACCGCAGCGAGTCCAGGGTGAGCTGGACGACGCGGGCCTGGCCGAAGTCGAGGCTGTTCCCGCATCCGGTGGTGTCCTGGTACTCGCCGTGCACGTTCATCCGGTAGTAGCCCGGGGCGTCCGCCCGCGCCAGGACAGCGTCGGGCCGACCGCCCCGGCCTCGCAGGTGTGGTTGTAGACCACGTCGAGGACGACCTCGATGCCGGCCTGGTGCAGCGCCCTGACCATGGTCTTGAACTCGGCGACCACTCCGAGCGGGTCGCGGCTGGCGGCGTAGCCGGGGTGCGGGGCGAAGTAGCCCAGCGTGCTGTACCCCCAGTAGTTCGTCCGGCCGCTGCGGGCCAGATGATCCTCGTCGGCCATCACGTGGACCGGCAGCAGTTCGACGGTGGTCACGCCCAGGTCCTGCAGATACTCGACGGCCGCCGGGTGGGCCAGACCGGCGTAGGTGCCGCGCAGCGGCTCGGGGATCTCCGGCATCCGGCGGGAGAACCCCTTGACGTGCATCTCGTAGACCACGGTGTCGGACCACGGCACCCGGGGCGGGGCGTCGCCGTCCCAGTCGAACGTCGAGGCCTCGACGACGCCGTGCGGGGCCAGGAGGGCCGAATCGCGCTCGTCGGGGGTCGTCGGGTCGCCCCGCAGCGCGTCGTCCACGGGATAGCCGTAGAGCTCCGGGACGACGGTCAGCCGCCGGCCGGGGTCGCGGCCCGACAGCGGGAACGCCACCGCCCGGGCGTAGGGGTCGAGCAGCAGCTTGGCCGGGTTGTACCAGAGCCCGCGGGCGGGGTCCCACGGTCCGTGGGCGCGCAGGCCGTAGCGCTGGCCGACGGGGACGCCGGGCACCTGGGCGTGCCAGACCCCGTGGGTCTGGTCCGGCAGATCGACGCGTCGCTCCGTCCAGCCCCCGCCGGGCGCCGGGTCGAAGAGGCAGAGCTCCACCCGTTCGGCATGGGCCGCGAGCACCGCCACGTCGACGCCTCCCGAACGGACATGGACACCCAGGGGATGCGGGCGCGAACGGTGGGTGGACATGGCGGCAGTCTGCACGATCCATGCGACGGCGCCCAGGGGACGCTCGGGTGGAGGGGGCGTGCGGATCCCTCTCGACGATCGGCGGCGCGCTAGTCTCGGCCGGTGACCGATCCGACGGCCCTGCCCGCGTTCACCGTGACGGATCCCTCGGGGACGGACCCGTCGGGCGACGACGGTCCGGGGGCCGACCCGCGGCGGATGCGGACCCGCGTGGTCGAGTCGCTGAGTGCCGAGGGCTTCCGCCCCGAGATCGACCCCGACGGCGACGTCCTGGTCAAGGTCGCCGGTCAGCCCATGTTCGTCCGCAGCTTCGACACCCAGCCGGCGATGCTGCGGGTGTGGTCGCAGTGGGGGATCGACGAGGCCGTCCCGGGTGACGAGCTGACCCGGCTGCGGGCCGCCAACGCGATGTCCGCCGTCCTCAACCTGGTCAAGGTCACTCTGCTGGACGACCGGCTCGTGGTGGCGGTCGACCTCACGGTGAACGACGCGATGAACCTCGACACCCTGCTGACCGCCACCCTCGAGGCGGTCCGCGACGGCGTCACGACCTGGCACGGCACCGTGATCCAGATGCTGGAGGAGCAGGGCCGGATCTGACGGCGGGCCCGACGACGTCACACGGTTCGCCATGGCTGGCCCCGGCGCCGAGCGCCTAGGCTCGCGCACGTCGTCCGGGTGAGGCGCCCGGGAGAGAGACGGTCGAGACCAGGAGGTCGCGGTGGGGCAGTTCGCACGGCTCGAGGTGGACGGCGGCATCGGCACGATCCGGCTGGACCGGCCCAAGATGAACGCCCTGGACGCGGCCATGCAGGAGGAGATCCGCCTCGCCGCCGTCGAGGCGTCCGAGCGCAAGGACGTCGCGGCGGTCGTGGTCTACGGCGGCGAGAGGGTGTTCGCCGCGGGTGCGGACATCAAGGAGATGCAGGCCATGTCCTACACCGACATGGTCGACCGCGCCGCGGCCCTGCAGTCCTCGTTCTCGGCCGTGGCCGAGATCCCCAAGCCCACGGTCTCGGCGATCACCGGCTATGCCCTCGGCGGCGGGTGCGAGCTCGCGCTGTGCACCGACTTCCGGGTCGCCGGCGAGAGCGCCAGGTTGGGGCAGCCGGAGATCCTGCTCGGGATCATCCCCGGGGCCGGGGGCACCCAGCGGCTGCCCCGGGTGGTCGGCCCGGCCAAGGCCAAGGACCTGATCTTCTCCGGCCGGTTCGTGGACGCCCCCGAGGCGCTGTCCATCGGACTGGTGGACGCCGTCGTCCCGGACGCCGACGTGTACGACGCCGCGCTCGCGATGGTGAAGCAGTACGTCGGCGCGGCCTCCTACGCGTTGCGGGCGGCCAAGGAGGCGGTCGACCGCGGGCTCGAGGTCGACCTGGCCACGGGGCTGGACATCGAGCGGATGGCGTTCAGCGGCCTGTTCGCCACCGCCGACCGCACCATCGGGATGACCTCGTTCGTCGAGTCCGGACCGGGCAAGGCCGCGTTCGAGGGACGCTGAGCGGGCGCTCCCCGCCGAACCGGGTGAATCGAGACGCCGGAACGCGATACCCGTACCGGTGAGGGGAATCCCGGGGGGTGTGAGCAACGCCGCTGACGGGCCCGGGCGGGCGGCATCCGGGTGTGGCACGCTGTGCCGGTAGCCCAGTTCCCCGCGTGGAGGTCCTTCGCATGAAGATCGTCGTGTGTGTCAAGCATGTCCCCGATGCGACGGGTGACCAGCGGTTCACCGAGGATCACACCGTGGACCGTGACGGCGTCGACGGCCTGCTGTCCGAGCTCGACGAGTACGCCGTCGAGGAGGCGTTGACCATCGCCGAGGCGGTGGGCGATGCCACGGTGACCGTGGTGTGCATGGGGCCGGACGGGGCGACCGACGCCGTCCGCAAGGCTCTGCAGATGGGTGCCGACTCGGGTGTGCACGTCGTCGACGCCGCGATCGCCGGCTCCGACGCGCCCGCCACCTCCAGGGTGCTCGCCGGGGCGATCGGGACACTGGACTACGACCTGATCCTGACCGGGATGTCCTCGACGGACGGCCTGATGGGCGTCGTCCCGGCGATGCTCGCCGCCCGGCTCGGCCTGCCCCAGGTGACGCTGGCCGGCAAGGTCGAGGTCGACGGGTCGACGGTGCGGATCGAGCGGGACGGCGACGTCGGCACCGAGGTGGTCGAGGCGTCCCTGCCCGCTGTGGTGAGCGTCACCGACCAGATCAACGACCCGCGCTACCCCAACTTCAAGGGGATCATGGCCGCCAAGAAGAAGCCGGTGACCACCCTGAGCCTGGCCGACCTGGGGATCCCGGCCGACGAGGTGGGCCTGGCCGCGGCGTGGACGACGGTCGAGTCGGTCACCGCCCGGCCGCCGCGCACCGCCGGTGAGCGGGTCACCGACGAGGGCGACGGCGGGACCAAGCTGGTCGAGTTCCTCGCCGGCGCCAAGCTCGTCTGAGGACCGTCCGACCTTCTCGAGAGGAAGCATTCAACGATGACTCAGTTCCTCGTCCTGGTCGACCACGTCGACGGCGCGGTGCGCAAGACGACGACCGAACTGCTCACGATCGCGGGCCGGCTGGGAACTCCGGCCGCCGTGTTCCTGGGCGACAACCCCGACGTCGCGGTCCCGACGCTGAGCGAGTACGGCGCGACCACGGTCTACACGGTCTCGGCCGCCGACCTCGGCGACTACCTGGTGGCCCCCAAGTCCGAGGCCCTGGCGGCCGTGGTGGCGGTGGCCGGCGGGCCGTCGCAGGTCGGCGGCGTCCTGATCGCCTCGAGCCCCGAGGGCAAGGAGGTCGCGGCCCGGCTGGCGATCCTGCTCGAGTCCGGGCTGATCACCGACGCGGTCGACGTCGCGGCGGGCCCCGACGGTCCGACGGTCACGCAGTCGGTGTTCGCCGCCAGCTACACGGTGGTCTCGAAGGTCACCCACGGCACGCCGATCATCACGGTCAAGCCGAACAGCGCGGACCCGGAGGCGGTGGCCGGCGCCCCGGCGGCGTCCGTGGTGGCGGTGCCGGTGACCGTCTCCGACCTGGCCACCCGGGCCCGGGTCGTCGACCGTCGGTCGAAGGCCAAGACCGGACGGCCGGAGCTGACCGAGGCCGGGATCGTGGTCTCGGGGGGTCGAGGCACCGGCGGGGACTTCTCCACGGTGGAGGCGTTCGCCGACGCCCTCGGCGCAGCGGTCGGTGCCTCGCGAGCCGCCGTCGACGCCGGTTGGTACCCCCACTCCAGTCAGGTCGGCCAGACCGGCAAGCAGGTCAGCCCCCAGCTGTACGTGGCCGCCGGGATCAGCGGCGCGATCCAGCACCGGGCCGGCATGCAGACCTCGAAGACCATCGTGGCCATCAACAAGGACCCCGAGGCGCCGATCTTCGAACTGGCCGACTTCGGCGTCGTGGGCGACCTGTTCGCCGTCCTGCCGCAGGCCACCGACGAGGTCGTGAAGCGCAAGGGGTGAGTCCCCGGTGGTCCGGCCGACCCCGACGGCGTGGTCCCGCGGGACCACGCGCACGGCCGGCCACCTAGACTCCGGCACGTGAGCGTCTATCTCGACCACGCCGCGACCACCCCCATGCGGCCGCAGGCCGTGGCGGCGATGACCGAGGTGCTGGGGCGGGTCGGCAACGCCTCGTCGCTGCACACCTCGGGACGGCGGATCCGCCGCGTGGTGGAGGAGGCCCGGGAACGGCTCGCGGAGGTTCTCGGGGCCGGTCCGAGCGAGGTGATCTTCACCGCGGGCGGCACCGAGGCGGACAATCTGGCCGTCAAGGGCCTGTACTGGTCGCGGCGGCAGGCCGATCCGCGCCGACGCCGGGTGATCGCCTCGGCGATCGAGCACCACGCCGTTCTCGACCCGGTCGAGTGGCTCGCCGAGCAGCAGGACGCCGAGGTCGTCTGGCTCGGCGTGGATGCGTGCGGCCGGGTCGACCCCGAACGGGTCCGCGAGGCGATCGTCGGGGCCCCCGGAGGGCCGGACGGCGTGGCCCTGGTCAGCGTGATGTGGGCCAACAACGAGGTCGGCACCGTGCAGCCGGTGCCCGAGATCGCCGCGATCGCCCACGAGCACGGCATCCCGGTGCACTCCGACGCGGTGCAGGCCGTGGGCTCCCTGCCGGTCGACTTCGCGGCGTCCGGAGTGGACTGCATGACGGTCAGCGGGCACAAACTGGGTGGACCCGTCGGGGTGGGTGCACTGCTGGCCCGGCGCGGGCTGGCGCTGACGCCCGTGCTGCACGGCGGCGGGCAGGAGCGCCAGATCCGCTCCGGCACCCTCGACGCCGCCTCGATCACGGCGATGGCGGTCGCCGCCGGCGCCGCTGCCACCGCCCTGGCGGAGGAGGGGGAGGCCGCCCGGCTGACCCGGCTGCGGGACGGCCTGGCCAAGACGGTGCTCGCCGAGGTGCCGGACGCCGTGCTGCGCGGCGCCCCGATCGACGCCGGTGCCACCGGTCGCTGCCGGCGGCTGCCCGGCAACGCCCACTTCACCTTCCCCGGTTGCGAGGGCGACTCGCTGCTCTACCTGCTCGACGCCCGAGGAGTGGAGTGCTCGACCGGGTCGGCGTGCCGGGCGGGCGTGCCCCAGCCCAGCCACGTGCTGCTGGCCATGGGGGTGAGCGAACGCGAGGCCAAGGGAGCGCTGCGGTTCACCCTCGGCTGGAACTCCACCGAGGACGACGTGGCGGCGCTGGCCGACGTGATCGGACCCGTGGTGGCGCGCGCCCGCCGCGCGTGGTCGGCCGGGGGGCGGTGACGATGCGGGTGCTGGCCGCGATGAGCGGCGGTGTGGATTCGGCGGTCGCCGCGGCGCGGGTGCTGGAGGCCGGGCACGAGGTGGTCGGCGTCCACCTGGCGTTGGCGCGTGAACCCGCCACCGAACGCCTCGGGGCCCGGGGATGCTGCACCGTCGAGGACGCCGGCGACGCCCGCCGGGTGGCCGATGTGCTCGACATCCCGTTCTACGTCTGGGACCTGTCGGAGCGGTTCGAGTCCGACGTGATCGAGGACTTCGTCGCCGCCTACGCCGCCGGGCAGACTCCGAACCCGTGTCTGCGGTGCAACGAGAGGATCAAGTTCTCGGCGCTGCTCGACCGGGCGCTGGCCCTCGGCTTCGACGCCGTCGCGACGGGTCACTACGCGCGGTTGGTCGAGGATCCACCCGACGCGAGCGGTACTGGTGGCGCGGGTGGTGCGCCGCGGTTGCACCGTGCGGTGGACGCCGCCAAGGACCAGTCGTACGTGCTGGCGGTCCTGGGGCCTGACCGGTTGGCGCATGCCCTGTTCCCGTTGGGGGACTCCCTCAAGGGCGAGGTGCGGGCCGAGGCCGCCGCCCGGGGGTTGCGGGTGGCGTCCAAGCCGGACTCGCACGACATCTGCTTCGTGCCGGACGGCGACACCGCCGGCTTCCTGCGGCGGCGGCTGGGTCGGCGGCCGGGCCCGATCGTCGAGGTGGACGGCACCGAGGTGGGTCGGCACGAGGGCAGCTATGCCTTCACGGTCGGTCAGCGACGGGGGTTGGCCCTGAGCCGGCCGGCCGCAGACGGTCACCGCCGGTACGTGCTGGGCATCGAACCGGTGGGGAACACCGTCGTGGTGGGGCCGGGGCAGGCGCTCGAGGTGACCCGGATCGTGGCCGACCGGCCGATCTGGGCGGGTCCCGCGCCGTCCGCCGGGCAGCGCCTGGTCGCTCAGGTGCGCGCCCACGGCGAGCAGGTGGAGTGCCTGCTGACCGGGCTCGATCCGGTGGCCGTCGAGCTGGAGCGGCCGGTGCGGGGTGTGGCACCGGGCCAGGCGCTGGTGCTCTACGACGGCTCCCGGGTCGTCGGATCGGCCACCATCGTCCGTGCCTGACCGGCCGCCGTCCGCCCGCCCGCCCCCAGACGGGCACAACGTCACACAGTGCCCGCTGGACGGGCGCAACGTGACGCTGTGCCCGTGGGATCGGTGGGCACTGTGTGACGTTCTGCCCGCTGGACGGGCGCCACGTGACGCTGTGCCCGTGGTGGCCGGG
>CAYYCE010000055.1:5064-10891 GCA_964469635.1 uncultured Kineosporiaceae bacterium | reverse complement strand
CCCGGGCCGTCTCCTGGGCCAGGTCCTTGACCTCTGTGGCGACCACGGCGAACCCCTTGCCGGCCTCGCCCGCCCGCGCCGACTCGATCGTGGCGTTGAGGGCCAACAGGTTCGTCTGCTCCGCGATGGCGGTGATCGTCTGCAGCACCTCGCCGATCTCGGCGCTGGAGACCCCCAGCCGGGCCACGATGTCGTTGGTGCGCTGGGTCGCCTCCACCGCGTCGCCGGCGACGGCCGACACCTGTTGCACGTTCTCGGCGATCAGCCGGACGGCGTCGTCGATCTCGCCGATCGCGTGGGCGATCTGTTCGTACCCGGCGACCACGATCTGGGAGGCGTCGGAGGCCGCCTCGGCTTGGTCGGCGGTCTGGGTGGCCTGGTTCCCGATCTGGTGGGCGCCGTCGGCCAGCCGGCCGACCTGCTCGTTGACCGAATGCGTCGTCCCGACCACGCCTGCGACCATGGAGGAGACCCGGTCGAGGGTGTGGTTGACGGCGCGGGCCAGCCGGTCGAGCTCGGTGTGCCCGTCCCCCTCGTCCAGCCGCTGCTCGAGCGAGCTGGCCTCGAGGACGTCGGTCATGGCGGCCAGCGGCCGGGTGATGCTCCGTCGCACCAGCAGGATCATGATCAGCAATACCGCGATGGCGAGGGCGACCTCGGCGCCGAGCCTCAGGACGTCACCCAGGGCATCGTGCTCGATGTCGTCGACGTAGACCCCCGATCCGACGATCCACCCCCACGGTTCGAAGCCCTCGACGAAGCTGATCTTCGGTTGTGGATCCTGTTCGCCGGGCTTGGGCCACTGGTAGGTCACGAATCCCGACTTCTGCGACTTCACGACGTCCACGAACCGCGTGAAGATCTTGACGCCGTTCGGGTCCTCGACCCCGCTGACGTCGGTGCCGTCCAGATCCGGCTTGGTCGGGTGCATGATCATCCGGGCGTCGTAGTCGTTCACCCAGAAGTAGTCCCCATCGCCGTACCGCAACGTCTTCAGGACGGAGAGCGCGGCCGTCTGCGCCTGCTCTCGGGTCATCGACCCGTCCTGCTCCCGGGCCTCGTAGGAGCTCACGACGGCGATGGCCACCTCGACGACGCTGCGGGTACCGTTCTCCCGGTCCTGGTAGCGCGTGTGGCGAATCTGCAGGGCGGCCAATGCCCCCAGGATCGTCAGGCTCAGCGCGGCGACGGCGGCCACGGCGAGCAGTCGGACGCCGATCGTGGTGTTGCGTACGCCGGGCATGGCGAATCCTCCGGGGGCCTGGGCTTCGACCGTCAGGTTGACATCGGCCTCCGCCCGGTCCCGCTTGAGGCCGGGCCGTGTTCGCCCTGCGCACCCTCGCCCCGTCGCCCAACCCGGGAACCCGAACGGGCACAACGTCACGCTGTGCCCGTCTAGCGGGTGCGGCGTGACGTTGTGCCCGTGGGGGGACGGCGAGTGGGACGCGCCGGGGTGGGTGTGGAGCTGAGTCCTCAGGCCTCGAGGCGCTGGCCGGAGGCCACGTCGAACAGGTGCACGTGGTCGGGTGTGGCGGAGAAGTGCACGGTCTCGCCCTTCATCGGCGGCCTGCGGCCGTCGGTCCGGGCGATCACCTGCAGATTGTCCGAGCCGATCAGGTGGCCGTAGATGTAGGCGTCGGCGCCGAGCTCCTCGACGACGTCCACCTGCACCGCCAGGCCGTGCTCGGCCAGCGCCAGGTCCTCGGGCCGGACGCCCACGGTGACGTTCTTGGTCGAACTCTTGGAGAGCACCGCCCGGTCGACCGGGTGCACGCTGTCACCCAACTGGATACCGCCGTCGGTGCTCGGCAGCTCGAGCAGGTTCATGGCGGGCGAGCCGATGAAGCCGGCCACGAACACGTTCTCCGGCTGGTCGTACAGCTCACGCGGTGTCCCGACCTGCTGCAGCAGCCCGTCCTTGAGCACGCAGATCCGGTCGCCCATGGTCATCGCCTCGACCTGGTCGTGGGTGACGTAGACCGTGGTGACGCCGAGCTGGCGCTGCAACGAGGCGATCTGGGTGCGCGTCTGCACCCGCAGCTTGGCGTCCAGGTTGGACAGCGGCTCGTCCATGAGGAACACCTGCGGCTTGCGGACGATGGCCCGGCCCATGGCGACACGCTGACGCTGACCACCGGAGAGGGCTTTCGGCTTGCGCTCCAGGTACTGGGTCAGGTCGAGGATGCGGGCTGCCTCCTCGACGCGGGTGCGGATCTGGTCCTTCGCCACGCCGGCGATCTTGAGCGCGAAGCCCATGTTGTCGGCCACTGTCATGTGGGGGTAGAGCGCGTAGCTCTGGAACACCATGGCGATGTCGCGGTCCTTCGGCGGCATCTGGGTGACGTCGCGCTCCCCGATCAGGATGCGCCCGGAGTTGACGTCCTCCAGACCGGCGAGCATGCGCAGCGCGGTGGACTTGCCGCAGCCGGAGGGTCCGACCACGACGAGGAACTCCTCGTCGGCGATCTGGAGGTCGAGTGCGTCGACGGCGGGTTTGGTGCCGCCTGGGTAGAGCCGGGTGGCCTTGTCGAAGGTGACGGTTGTCATGACGAGTCAATTCCCTTCACCGGCAGGAACGTGCCGGACGATCCGAGTGAGAGGGTGCAGTGGACCTATCAGAGCGCGGCGGCGCTGCCACGCGGCATCGTCACCGGAGGCCATCCTCACAGCCCGACGGACCCCGCTGCAAGGGTTTGCAGGCGATCGGTCGGAGTCGAACGGGGGGGACGGCGATAACCGCCGCTCGATGGGAGGGAAATCTCGTCACTGGAAGTTGCCTCTTGAGTCACCAAAATGGCAACCGGACCGTATCGGGCCGTATCGGACCGTATCGGGCCGTCCGCGCCGAAGGCCCCGGGCCCGTGAATGGGCCGGGCGGTATCTTGGCGACCATGAAGGCCCGGCTGGCCGATATCGCGGCCCAGGCCCGGGTCAGTGAAGCCACGGTCAGTCGCGTGCTCAACGACAAGCCCGGAGTGGCCGAGCCGACCCGGCAATCGGTGCTCACCGCCATGGACGTGCTGGGTTACCAGCGCCCGACGCGATTGCAGCGCCGCCCGGACGGCCGTGGCGGCCTGATCGGGCTGGTGATCCCCGAACTCGACAATCCGATCTTCCCGGCCTTCGCCCAGCTCATCCAGTCGGGTCTGGCCCGGGCCGGGTACGGCACCGTCCTGTGTACCCAGAGCCCCGAGGCGATGAGTGAGGACGACTACCTGGAACTGCTGCTCGTTCGTGGCGTGAGCGGCGTCGTCTTCGTCAGCGGCCGGCACGCCGACTCGACCGGCGACGTCGCCCGCTACACCCGGTTGCGGGCGCTGGGGCTGCCGCTGGTCTTCGTCAATGGCTGGGCCGACGGTGTGGATGCGCCGTTCATCAGCAACGACGACGCCGCTTCGATGGACCTGGCGGTCAGCCATCTGGCGTCCCTTGGGCACGCTCGCATCGGGTTGGCGGTCGGTCCCCAGCGATTCGTGCCCGTGATCCGCAAGATCGCCGGGTTCCGCGAGGCCATGGCCCGCCACCTGGGCCCCCATCCAGACGGACATGGCGGGTCCGACCGCCTGCCCGCCGACCTCGACCGGTTGATCGAGTGCTCGCTGTTCGACGTCGAGGGCGGCGCCGCCGCGGCCGAGCGGCTGCTCGACCGAGGCGTGACCGCGGTGGTCTGCGGCTCCGATCTGATGGCGCTGGGGGCGGTGCGGGCGGTGCGGACGCGCGGTCTCCGGGTGCCCCATGACGTCTCGGTCGTGGGCTACGACGATTCCCCTCTGGTCGGCTTCTTCGACCCTCCGATGACGACGGTGCGCCAGGCGGTCGACGCCATGGGCGCCGCCGCCGTCCGCGCTCTGCTCGAGGAGATCGCCGGGCGTCCGACGCCGCGCGGCGAGTTCGTGTTCCGGCCCGAGCTCGTGGTCCGGGCCTCAACCGGGCCCGCCCCCGCGTGAGAACTCAGGGATCACGCGGCGGCAACCGCAGACACCGGCCCGGAAACCACACATAATGGGCGCAGGCGGTCGTGACCGGCACAGGGGAATCGGGTGACCAGGGGGTTCCTCGGGCCGGGTCGTGCCCGATACGGTCGATGCTCCCGGGACCGAGGTATCTGCCGGCCTGGCATGGTCATGGAGGTGTGTGGGTATGCGGATCACCGATATATTGCGCGCCAAGGGCGACGTGGTGGTCACGATCGAGCCGCTGCAGCCCGTGCGTGCCCTGCTCGACGCCCTGGCCGAGCATCGGGTGGGTGCACTCGTGGTCTCCCCGGACGGTCACACCGTGGCCGGCATCGTCAGCGAACGGGACGTCGTCCGCCACCTGCAGAGCAAGGGTGCCGCGCTGCTTGAGGACCCGGTCCAGACGATCATGACGGCCGACGTCCACAGCTGCTCCCCCGAGACCACCGTCGACGACCTGATGCTGCTGATGACCGAGCGCCGGATCCGCCACGTGCCGGTGGTCGTCGAGGGCCGAATGACGGGCATCGTCAGCATCGGAGACGTGGTGAAGCGGCGGATCGACCAGCTGCAGAGCGAGCGGGACCACCTCACGGCCTACATCCACGGGTGATCGGGCACCGAGGCCGATTCGCCGTTTCGGGAGTCCTGCGCGGTCGCAGACCGTTGTGACGGCGTGAGCGTGGTGAATCTGTCCTGGCCCGCGACGGGGGGTGGGGCGCCGTCCGGACACTTCCTGGGGCCCTACCGACTGATCGGGACCCTCGGCGAGGGCGGCATGGGCGTGGTGCATCTGGCCCTCGACGCCGCGGGCCGGGCGGTGGCCGTGAAGATGCTGCGACCTCAGGTGGCCGGGGACGGCCTGGCCCGGCGCCGACTGGCCCGCGAGGTCGCCTCGCTGCGTCGGGTGCGCCACCCGAACGTCGCCGAGGTGTTGGACTGCGATCTCGACGGGCCCACGCCGTACGTCGTCACCGCCTTCGTCCCCGCCCGCACGGTCGAGCAGGTGGTGCGCGGACACGGTTCGCTCCCTCTCCCCTACGTGGCCCACCTCGGCCGCGGGATGGTCGGGGCGATGCGCGCCATTCACGCGGCCGGAGTGGTGCACCGCGACGTCAAACCGGCCAATGTCCTGCTGCTGGACGACGCGCCGGTGCTCATCGACTTCGGGATCGCCCACGTCGTCGACGAGTCCCGGATCACCATGCACGGCCAGGTGATGGGCACTCCGGGTTACCTGCCGCCGGAGCTCATGGCCGGGGAGCCGATCACCCCGGCCACCGATTGGTGGGCCTGGGCGGCCACGCTCGCCTTCGCGGCGACCGGCCGGCCGCCGTTCGGCACGGGGCCGGCTCCCGTGGTCCTGGATCGGGTGCGCCGCGGCGAGGTCGACCTGGACGGCCTCGATCCGCGGCTGGCCCGGGTGCTGCTGATGGCGCTCAACGTCAACCCGCAGTGGCGGGGTACTCCCGAGATGCTGCTGGCCGGTCTGTCCTCGATCGAGCCCTGGCGGGCGCCGGCACGTCCGCTGGCTCCGGCGCTGCGGCCCGACGAGGTGCGTACCGAGCCGATCCCGATGTCCTGGGCGCCGCCCGCGGCGACCGCCCCGGCGCCGCCGCCCATGCCCGCGCGCTCGCCGGCCCCGGCCCCACCGACCGCCCCGGCCCCACCGACCGCCCCGGCCCCACCGACCGCCCCGGCCGCCCCGGTGCCCCCGCCGGCGAAGGCGGCCCCGACCCGCGTGGACGTGGCCCGCGCGGAGCTGACCCGCGTGGACGTGGGGGTGCCCCCGGGCCCGCCCCCGCCGTCGCCCGCCGTCCACACCGCGTCGCCGCCACCGCAGGCCCCCGTCGTCCGTACGACGCCACAGG
>CAYYCE010000055.1:0-4964 GCA_964469635.1 uncultured Kineosporiaceae bacterium | reverse complement strand
CCGCAGCCTCAGCCGCACCCCCTGCCGCCCTCGACGTCGGCGACGCTGGGGCTGGCCCTGGGCCTCCTCGTCGCCCTGGCCGGTGTGGTGCCTGGAGCACTGGCCGGCCTCTCGGTCCTCTGGCTCGTGGTCGCCCGGGTGGCCGACCGCACCATCACCGGCGTGATGCGCCGCCGCCATGAGTTCGGCCCCCGGTCCGGTGACGTCGGCATGGCCGTGCTCGCCACTCCGTGGAGGATCGTCGCCGCGCTGCTGCCCGCAGTGCTGTCGGCCCTCATCCCCTCGGCGCTCGCCGTCAGCGCCGCCTTCCTGACCGGTGCCGTGGTCTCGCCGGCCTCGCCGACGCCGTTGGCCACGCCGTCCTTGATGGCCGCGGCCCTGACCTGGTGGGTCAGCGCCTGGTGGGGTCCGGGTGGTGCGGCGCTGCGGCGCGGCACCCGGGGGATGACCCGGGTGCTGGTGCGGCGCCGGCGGGCCCACGTGGCGGTGCTGGTGGCCATGGGGTTCGTGTTGCTCAGCGCGTTGCTCATGATCCGCGGCGGTGCCGCGCCGGACTGGGGTCCGTTCCGCGTCTCCGCCTGAGGCGGGCTATTCCCGGAACGCCGGCTCCGGTCGGCCGAACAGGTATCCCTGGGCGTGCTGGCAGCCGATGTCGACCAGCCGCTGTGCCTGGTTCTCGGTCTCGACGCCCTCGGCCACGATGTCCACGCCCAGGCCCTGGGCCAGACCGGTGAGCGCCTCGACGATGCGCTCGCAGTGGGTGTCCTGTCCCAGTCCCTGGGTGAAGCTGCGGTCGACCTTGATGCCGGAGACCGGCAGGTCGCGCAGGTGCGAGAGCGCCGAGAACCCGGTGCCGAAGTCGTCGACCACCAGCCGGACGCCGAGGTCGTCCAGCTGCTGGAGCTGCGAGCGGCCCTGCGGGGCGGCGCCGAGCATCACCGACTCGGTCAGCTCAACCACCAGCCGGGACGGCGGCAGCCCGCTGGCGTCCAGCGCCGCCTGGACGTCGTCCACCAGATGGGTGCGGTGGACCTGGGAGGGGGAGATGTTGATCGCGACGTAGCCGAGATCCGGTGTTGCCGAGGCGATCCGGGTGGCCTCGCCGATCACCCAACGGCCGAGGTCCTCGATCAGCCCGGTCTCCTCGGCCACCGGCAGGAACCGGGCGGGGGGCAGCAGACCGAGATCGGGGTGCTGCCAGCGCACCAGGGCCTCGCGGCCGACGACCGTGCCATCCGACAGGTCGACGATCGGCTGGACGTGCAGGCGCAACTGACCCACCGCCAGGCCGGTGCGCAGCTGGCTCTCGATGTCGAGGCGGTCCACGGTGCGCCGGCGCAGGTCCTCGTCCATGAGTTGCCAACTGCCCCGGCCGTGGCGCTTGGCCGCGTGCAGCGCCGTCCCGGCATCGCGCAGCAGGCTCATGGCGTCGCCGCCGGGCACCGCCATCGCGATTCCCACGCTGGCTGTGGGCACGATGCTGTGGCCGCCGACCTCGACCGGCCGGCGCAGGGCGCCGAGCACCCGTTGGGCCAGGGCCACCGCGTCGCCGGTCTCGGTGAGGTCCTCGGCCACCACGACGAACTCGTCGCCGGACAGCCGGGCGGCGATCTGACCGGGACCGACCAGGGCACGCAGCCGGTTGGCCACCTCGATCAGCACCGCGTCGCCCGAGGAGGGCCCGACGCTGTCGTTGACGACGCGGAAATCGTCCAGGTCGCAGCACAGCACGGCGACCTGCCGGGCGGACATTCCCTGCCGGGCCGCCTTGTCGAGGGCCCGCTGGATCCGACCGAGGCACGTCGCTCGGTTGGACAGCCCGGTGAGCTGGTCGTGCATCGCGTGGTGGGTGAGCATCTCGACCGCGAGCCGGGTCTCGGTGACGTCCTGGGCCTGCATCACGAGATGGAGCACGCTGCCGTCGTCCTCACAGACGGGGGTCATCGTGACCCGCGCCCAGACGTTCTCGCCGCCGGGTCGTTGGAAGCGCTTCTCCAGCTCGTACGAGCCGATGCTGCGGGCCAGCAGCCGCTCGACCAGCGGGGACTCGCGCACCTGGTCCGCGGGATGGGTGATCTCCGCGAGACCGACCCCCGTCAGGTCGGTCGGGTCGCGGCCCAGCATCCTGGCCAGGGCCCGGTTGACCTGCAGCAACCGCCCGTGCGGGGTGAGCAGGGCCGAGCCCAGGGGGGAGGTGTCGACCGTGGCCCGCAGCCGCCGCTCGGCCATCGCAAGGGAGTGGCGGAGCTCGGCGGAGTCCTCCTCGGGTCGGGGCCGGCCGCCACCGGCGTGGTCGCTCGCGGCGCCGTCGGTGGCCCCCGGGAGGGTGGCGGGAAGCTGGCGCTGCTCGACGGCCAGGTCGCGCAGCGTGGTCACCACGGACGGTCCGGGTTCGGCGAGCGGGTGCGTCAACGGGACGGCGGTGGCCACCAGCCGACGCGCGGTGCCGTCGGGGCGGGGAGTGTTCAGGGAGAAGGTGCGCGGGCCGTTCCGGTTCTCGGCGACCGGCGACACGGCGTGGGCGAGCATCGTCGTCGGCAGCCCGGTGAGCATGCCCCGGGCCGCAGAGTTGGCCACCATCAACGAGCCGTCACCGGCGTGGATGACGACACCGACCGTGACCGCGTCCAGGATGTCGTCCCACTCCTCGACCGCCCCGGGCTCGGGGCGCACCGTCGGCTCGTCGGTCACGTCGTCGCCGGTCAGCGTCGCGTTGCCGACCTGAATCGGCGGATCGGCCGACCGCCGGCCAGCTCGGCGCGCACTCACGTGTGACTCCCCTGATCGATTACTCGCAGTTTATGGAGAATCACACTCTGCAGTCGGGTAAGGAGCGGTCGTCAGAACGGGTGAAACCCGAGCGGCGTTCGGCGGACGGGCCGGGGGTCGGGGAGGGCCGGGGCCGCGCACCGCGCCGCTAGGATCGGGCTTCCTGCCCGTGTAGCTCAGTGGCCAGAGCAACCGCCTTGTAAGCGGTAGGTCGTCGGTTCGACCCCGACCACGGGCTCCGGGTGGAGGCGTCACCCGACCCGGGTGCCACGGCTCAGGACAGCCCGAGCTCGTAGGCCTCCTCCCACAGCTCCTCGCGGATGTCCGGATGGGCCGCCTGCTCGATGAGCAGTCGCGCCTGGGTCCTCTCGTCCTGGCCCTGGAGCTCGGCGACGCCGTTCTCCGTGGCCACCGCAGAGGGCTGGAACGAGGTCACCGGTTCGTCGATCAGCGGGATGATCGTCGAGACGTTCGCCTTCGGGTGCCACGAGCGCAGCGCGATGATCGCCTGGCCCCCGGCCGAGTGCAGCGCCCCCACGATGAAATCGGTCTGGCCGCCGAATCCGGAGTAGATCCGGGCGTTGATCCGCGAGGCATTGGCCTGCGCGAACAGGTCGATCTGCAGGGCCGTGTTGACCGAGACCATGTCGGGGTTCCGGGCGATGTTGGCGGGCTCGTTGGTGACCTCGGTGCGCAGCATCTGCAGTCGGGGGTTGCGGTGGACCCACCGGTGGAGGTCCTGCGAGCCGAACAGGAACGACGCCGTCAGCGGGGTCGCCGGGTCCATCCGCCCGGTGCGCTCGAGCGCCAGCACGCCGTCGCTGAACATCTCGGTCCACACCCGCAGCCTGCGACGGCTGGTCAGTTGGCTCACCACCGCGTCGGGGACGGCACCGATGCCCAGTTGCAGCGTGGCGCCGTCGGGGATCCGGGCGGTGATCAGCTCGCCGATGGCCTGGCTGACGTCGTCGAGTTCACCCTGCAGGTGCTCGGTCAGCGGTTCCTCGGCCTCGAAGGCGTAGTCGACGTCGTCGGCGTCGATCTCGGAATCGCCGAAGGTGTAGGGCATCCGGGGGTTCATCTGGGCGATCACCGTGCCGCCGCGCCTGTGGGCCGCGTCGATGGCGGCGGGCAGGATGTTCACCTCGAGACCGAGGGAGACCCGTCCGCGGTGGGGGACCGACGTGTGCACCACGACGACGTCGGGTGCCAGCGTCGACCCGAACAGCCTCGGCACCAGGGACAGCCGCGCCGGGATGTAGCGCAGGCCGGGCCTGTTCCGCATGCCCGCGCCCACGAACGAGGTCTCGAGCTGGATGCCCTCCCGAGCCGGAAAGCCCGGTTGGGCGTTGATGGCGTAGAGCCGAAAGGTCTCGAGCGATTTGTCGAGGAGTCCCAACGCGGTCCAGGGCGTGGCCAGGTTCCCCGTCACCACGACGCGGGGCGGCGAGGGGGCCGCGCGGCGAGCGGCGCTGCGGAGGACGTCGGTCAGGGCGGCGGGTTGCACGATCTGCACGGAACCACCCTGCCAGGCTCCGATGACACGGAAGCATCGGACACCCGGCTCGCCGAGCCGCGAACGGATGCCGGTCCGGTTGATACAGCACCCCGATGGTGGATTCAACCGCAGATCAGGGGTTGATACCGTGTCACCCGCCTCCGACGGGATTCCCTCGGCGACGACGAGGCGCGGGTGTGAGTGACGCGATGCGGGGCGACGAGAGCAGGACCGACTGTCTTCTGGGGGACGAGATCGGTGACATGGGCTCGAGCGAAGGCCGCGAGGTGGCGGTAGCCCCCATGAGCCTTTCCCCGAGTCGTGACGCTCAGCATCCATCCGACGACTGGGAGTGGGTATTGTCGGATGCCTGGGTCCTGGCGGCGGCCCGCGTCAGTGGTTCGATGGAGCAGCCCGCCGGCCTGTTCGATCTCGTCGCCGCCTGCGATGCGGTCAACCAGCTCATCGTGTCCCAGCCCGAGCTCGAGCACGCGATGGCCCTGCTCGTGGGCGCCGACCTCATGATGGCCGACGAGAACGGGATCGCCGTGACCGTATCCGGCCGCGTTTTGGCGGCGGGCCGTCCAGGGTCGGCGGGTCGTGGCCGGTGGGGTTCCTCCTCTCCCCTGCCGGCCCCCCGCCGGCCCATTTTTTCTCGAGGCGGACTTAGCGCGGTGCGTCACGACCGCGCGGGCGG
>CAYYCE010000054.1:605-10922 GCA_964469635.1 uncultured Kineosporiaceae bacterium | reverse complement strand
CCCGCCGGCTGGTCGCCGACCGGGGGTATGCGGGCACGACGGTGGCGGGCATCGCTGCCGAGGCCAACGTCTCGCCGCGCACCTTCTTCACCTACTTCGCGGCGAAGGAGGACGCCTTCTTCGTCGACACCGACCGTCGGCTGGCGATGATCGCCGAACTGCTGCCGCTCGACGGACCGTCCACCTCGCCGGCCCACGCGCTGCGCCAGGGGCTGGAGCGGATCCTCGAGGCCGCCGGGGGGGATCTGATCCGCGGGGCTGGGGCGCGCGACGACCTGCTCGCCCAGGCGCCCGAGCTCGCCGCCGCCGCGATGCGCCGGCTGCAGGCCGCCCAGCAGGCCCTGGCCGCCTCGCTGCGGGCGGCCTACCCCCGGTTGCCCGCCATCGACGCCGCGGCCATGACCGGTGCCGCCGTGGGGGCGCTGGTCGCCGTCGTCCTCGGGGCGGTGCGCAGCGGGGGCGACGATCCGGACGGTGTGCGGGCCGCGGTCGTCCGGGCCCTCGATCTGGTCGAGCACGGCATCGAGGCCGTCGGGGACTGAGCCGGCCTGGCCGAACCGACTGGCTAGGGTCGTGGCATGCCTCGACAGATCGCCACCGTGACCCGGGTGGACGCCGACCAACTGGCCGCCTTCGTCGGTCCCCGCCACCACCAGGTGCTGCTGACCCACCGGGCGGACGGCTCCCCCCAGCTGTCGCCGGTGACCGGTGGTCTGCTGCCTGACGGTCGGGTGGCGATCTCCACCTACCCGGACCGGGCCAAGGCGGCGAACCTTCGCCGCGACCCGAGGGCCGCCGTCCTGGTGCTCTCCGACGACTTCGGCGACGCCTGGGTACAGCTCGACGGCCGCGCCGAGGTGATCGACGGCGAGGCCGCCGTCGAGCCGTTGGTCGAGTACTTCCGCTGCATCTCCGGCGAGCACCCCGACTGGCAGGAGTACCGCTCCGCGATGCGGTTGCAGGGCAAGTCCCTGATCCGGATCACCGTCGAGCGCTGGGGCCCGGTGGCCACCGGCGGCTTCCCGCCGCGCCTGGCCGGCTGAGGCACCGGCGCCGGCGACCCGGGGCTCCGGGTCGGGGGCCGGCTGGACGGCGGCAAGGTGCTATTCGTGGACGGTCAGGTACACCATCGTCTGGTTCAGCAACTGGTAGGCCACCTCGCCGAACGTGATGGGCCCGGAGATGTCCCCGGTCTTCTTCCCCTCCCGCTCGGAGTAGAGGAAGTTGAGGATGCAGTTGCACGCGAAGGCCGGTTTCGCGCTGCCGGTCGGAAGCAGCGCGGCGAACTCGGACTCGTAGTCCCCCACCGGTGCGGCCAGCTTGTACTCCACCTCGGAGAACACGGGCGCATACAACGCGACCGGCCCGCCGTCGTCCGGCACGTCCTGGAACGAGACGTTGATCATGGCCCCGAAGTAGTCGGCCACCAGGGGCAGCCTGCTGTCGTGCCCGATCCGGTGCAGGTAGTCGGCGAAGACCTGCGACTCCCCGTTCACCCGGACCTTGCCCTGGTTG
The DNA here is from genome assembly GCA_964469635.1 of uncultured Kineosporiaceae bacterium. Taxonomy (GTDB): domain Bacteria; phylum Actinomycetota; class Actinomycetes; order Actinomycetales; family Kineosporiaceae; genus JADJPO01. The sequence goes on along the minus strand of CAYYCE010000054.1, from coordinate 9,407 downwards.
AAGCCGGTCGCCTCGAAGGTCAGGCTGTCGCCGTCACCCTGGCGGAACAGGTTGACGATGTCCGCACTGGCCAGCACGCCCCCGGGCAGTTCGGCGTGGAGCACCACCGCCCGGCTGTCGCTGCCGGTCGTCCTCGACCCCGCGTATGCCCTGGCCCGGGTGTTGCCCAGGTCGTCCAGATGCACTCCGGCCACCCAGCCGACGATCGGCTGGTGGAACAGCCCCGGGTACTCGGTGGCCTCGCGGGCGTACCGGAGGTGGGCCTCGCTGGCGGCCGGAAGGATCACCACCGAGAATCCGTTCTCGAAGCCGCCCACCGGGATGGAGGCCAGCTCGTCGGGGCCGTAGGAGGCGATCCGGACGTCGGTGACCACGGTCGGAAGCTCGTCGACGTAGAGCCGCTCGCGGCTGACCACCCCGCCCTCCGGGCCGATGAAGTAGGGGATGGTGCCGGCGATCCACGAACCGTCCGGGAGCCGGTCGAGGAGAGCCTGATCGCCTGCGATCAGCAGTCGCCGGCCCTCGGCGATCATCTCGGTGGTCTCTTGGAGCGAGTGCAGCTTGCCGGGCATGTCTGGGTCCTCCGTGTCGGCCGAAGCGGGAGTGTCGGATGCCGGGTGGGGCCGTGTCAGCCGAAGACAGCCGAGGCGTCCTTGCCCATCAGGCGTTCGTGCTTCCGGAACAGGGCATGGATCTCGCCGATCGCGCTCGCCCGTTGCGTGTTCGGCATCCGGGCGACCCGCTGCATGAGGATCTTGAGAGCCAGGAAGTCGAAGTTGTACCGCTCGGGGTGCTCCACCAGGTCCTTCCACCGCGGATCGGTTGGGTCGGGAATCATGCGTTCCTCCTCGCCCTCGGGTCGGGTGTCCGACTCGACGGATCATCGGCACGATCTCGAGCGCACTTGATGGGCCGGGCGGTCTTCCGCGACACCCGGCCCGTCCTACACCCGGCCCGTCCTACACCCGGCCCGTCCTACACCCGGCCCGTCCTACACCCGGCGCGGCACGGCGCCCGTGAGGCGGCAGATCCGGCGCATGAACCGATGCCCGCCGTCCGCCTCCGCACCGAACATCAGCGGGCAGCCACCGGGGATCACCTTGATGCCGGCGCCCCGGCCCGCCTGCACGGCCTCGGCCGAGACGCTGCCGCGGCCGAACGAGCGATGCAGCCAGACCGTGGTGATGCCCAGCCCGGCGCATTCGCGCACGGTCGACGCGGCCTGCTCCGGTCGCGTGGCGACGACGACGGCGTCCACGCCCCCGGGGATGGCCGCCACCGTGGGATAGCAGGTCAGGCCCTCGACCTCCGTGGCGTTCGGGTTGACCGGGACGGCGTCGAACCCCCGGGCCCTCAGGCCCTTCAGGACGGCGTTGCCGCCGTGACCGGCCGGGATGCGCGAGACCCCGGTCACCGCGATCCGCTTGGCCGTCAGGAAGTCGGCCGCCGCTTCCGCCATGGTCGCCATGGCGTCCCTCCTTCGCCGAATGGCCCCACCACGTGGGGCCGCGAGACACAGCCAGTCTTCGCCCGCGGCGCCGATCCGGGCCGGGGCCAATGTCACCCGCCGAGGGACGGACGGGACGCGGACGGGGACGTGGGCTTGGGCGGCCGGGCGAGAAGCCGCCGTCCGGCAGGTGCTGCGGATGCCGGCGCCGCTCCGAGTGTGTTCAGCCGACCGGGGTCAGCCGAGCGCGGCCAGCGCGGAGTCGTAGTCGGGCTCCTGGACGATTTCGGGAACCTGCTCGATGTAACCGACGGTGCCGTCGGGGCGGACGACGACCACGGCGCGGGAGAGCAGACCCGCCATCGGGCCGTCGGCCAGGGTCACCCCGTAGACCTGCCCGAAGTCGCTGCGGAACGCCGAGGCCGACACGGCGTCCGCGATGCCCTCGGCACCGCAGAACCGGGCCTGGGCGAAGGGCAGGTCGACAGACACGTTCAGCACCGTGACACCGTCCAGACCCGCGGCCCGCCGGTTGAAGGTCCTGACGCTGGTGGCGCAGATGCCGGTGTCGATGCTCGGGAAGATGTTGAGCACCACGGTCTGCCCCGCGAAGTCGGTCGAGGAGATCTCCTTGAGGTCCGTGCCGACCAGGGTGAAGCCCGGCGCCTCGGTGCCCACCGCGGGCAGGTCGCCGACCGTGTGAACGGGGTTGCCCCGCTGCGTGATCTCAGCCATGGAGGAATTTTTGCAGACTCCTCGCCCGGCCCTGGTGGGACCCCGCCGCACGCGGGGATCAGCCGTGCTTCTCGATCTTCCGCAGTGCCACCGCATTCATGCAGTAGCGCAGCCCGGACGGCGCCGGCCCGTCGGGAAAGACGTGACCCAGGTGGGCGTCGCACACGTTGCAGACGGTCTCGACGCGCTGCATGCCCAGGCTGGAGTCCAGATGGTAGGCGATCACATCGGGGCTCACCGTCTGGGTGAAGCTCGGCCAACCGCTCCCGGACTCGAACTTGGTCGAGGAGTCGAACAGCCGGGTGCCGCAGCAGACGCATTCGTAGGCGCCGGGCTCGAACAGGGAGCACATGTCCGAGCTGAAGGCCATCTCCGTGCCCGCCTTGCGGGTCACCCGGAACTGCTCGCGGCTCAGGACCTCGCGCCACTGCTGGGGAGTGCGCTCGTCACGTCGGGGCGGGGGCGGGTTGCCCTCGCGGGCCAGGCGCAGTACGCCGGGCCAGGTCAGGGTCTGGGTGGTCTCGCTCATGTCGGTGGCAACGGCGGCGGCCCGCCGCGTGTTTCGCACATCACCGATCCGTAAGACTTCGTAGGACCCCGGCCCCAGGCGAGGTGGTCGGCCCCCGCTCCCGCCGAGCCTGCCGAGACAGCCCCAGCCCCGGCGCGTCCCTCCCTGATCTGCTCGGAGGGTCTAGACGGCGGGCAGGCTCAGGGCTGGGTCGGACACCTCGGCAGCGGCGGCCAGGCCCTTGACCAGTTCGGCCATCAGGCGGGTCACCGCGTTGCGGACGTCGTCGTCGAGGATCGTCTCGCCGTCCAGCTTCTCGTGGGCCACACCGAGACCCACCGGGCGAGCCAGATCACCGGGCGCTGCCAGGTCTCCAAGCAGGCGATCAGCCAGCAGCTCGCTCACCTCGAGCGCGGCGGCTACGTTCACGTGGAGCTCGATCGCAGTGATCAGCGGGCCCGGGTGCTGTCCCTGACCGACAGGGGAGCGCGGGCCCACGCTCTGGTCACGCAGCTGTTCGTCGAGATCGAGGCGGAGTGGGCGGCCTCGATCGGTCAGGAGCCGATGACCCGCCTGCGCGAGGTGCTGACCCAGATCCTGCAGGGTCCGCCGATCACAGCCGGCGGGGGACCGCTCCGGTGAACCGGCAGATCTGGCGGATGACTCGGGGCCCCGGCCGGCGTCCCGGCCGAACCTCAACGGGCAACCGCCCGGATCCCCGCCTCCTCGCCTGCCCGCATCTGCCTCCGCCGAGACGCTGCCGCCGCTGAGCGAGCGGTGCAGCCGGACCCATGAGGTCCGAGCTGCGCGCACTCCCCGGGGATTGCGCGATATTTCCGTCACCGCGATCCGGTGGGCCTGGGGAAGTCGGCTCCTGTCGCGGCGCGGTCGCTCGCGCTCAGGTGCCGCAGAACGTCTGGTACGTGGCGGTCACCTCGGCGGGCGCCGGTTCGGCGAACTCGGCGTCCTGTGTGCGCTCGGTGAACGGATCCGCCAGGACGGCCAGCAGCCGGTCGAAGGGCGCCAGGTCGTCGTGGTCGACGGCGGTGCCCAGGACCCGTTCCACCTGATGGTTGCGCGGAATATAGATCGGGTTGGCCCGGCGCATCCGCTCGAGGGGCCCTGAGCCGGTGTCATCGCCGAAGCCGTTGCGACGCAACCGGTCCCGCCATTGCGACAGCCAGTCGGTCAGCGCCGCAGGCTCGCCACCGAAGAGCGCCCGCAGCCCGGCCTCGCCGTCCGGCCCTCGGGCCGCCTCGGTCAACCGTCGCCAGCCGAGGGTGTGGTCCACTCCGTGGTGGTGCAGCAGTTCCAGGTAGGCCTCGCCGAGGGCCCGGTCGCCGTCCTCGCCGGCCGAGGTCCCCACCAGGCCGAGCTTGGCGCGCAGCACCGCCGTCCAGTGGTGGTGGTAGCGCTCCGGGACGGTGTTCACCGCCTCGACCAGGCGCGGCACGACCGCCTCACGGTCACTGCCGATCAGGGGGCCCAGCGACTCGGCGAACCGGGCCAGGTTCCACTGGGCGATGGCCGGCTGGTTGCCGAAGGCGTAGCGCCCGATCTCGTCGATCGAGCTGAACCTGGTGGCGGGGTCGTAGGCCTCGACGAACGCGCAGGGACCGTAGTCGATGGTCTCGCCCGCAATCGACATGTTGTCGGTGTTCATCACGCCATGGACGAAGCCGATCCCCATCCACCGCGCGACCAGCGCGCTCTGGCGCTCGATCACCGCGCGCAGCAGGGCGAGGTAGCGTTCGCCGGGATCGGTGATCTCGGCCAGTTCGGGGTCGTGGCGGGCGATCGCGTGGTCGGCGAGACGGCGCAGCAGGTCGCGGTCACGTCGGACGGCGAACTCGAAGCTACCCACCCGCAGGTGGGAGGCCGCCACCCGGGTCAGCACGGCTCCGGGCTGCGGCCACTCGCGCACGATGCGCTCCCCGGTGGCGACCGCCGCCAGGACGCGCGTGGTGGGTACGCCCAGCGCGTGCATCGCCTCACCCATGAGATATTCGCGTAGCACCGGCCCGAGCGCCGCCTTGCCGTCGCCGCCGCGAGCGAAGGGGGTGCGGCCGGAACCCTTGAACGCGAGGTCGCGGCGGCGACCCGCGCGGTCGATCAGCTCCCCGAGCAGCAGTTCCCGGCCGTCGCCGAGCAGTGGCGAGAAGACCCCGAACTGGTGGCCGGAGTAGGCCTGGGCCACCGGGTGCGCGCCGTCCGGGACGCTGACCCCGGCCAGCACCGACAGTCCCTCGTCCGAGGTCAACCAGCCCTCGGGCAGGCCCAACTCCTCGGCCAGGGCGTGGTTCAGCCGGACGGCACGTGGCTGCGGGGGAGCGGTCGGGGACCAATCCACGTATCCGCCGCCGACGTCGCGGGCGTAGGTGTCCTCGAGCGCAGGCAGGGCGGACATGTCGGCGGCAACGCCCCGCGGGGACGAGGTGTTCCTGGCCGCCGTGGAGCAGGACTCTTGCGCAGCGCCACCGCGTCGATGCAGTGCCGCAACCCCGACGGGGGTCACCGGCCGGGTGAGACTCGGCCACCCGGTGCCGGATTCCACTTGGTCGAGGAGTCGAAGGAGAGCCGTGTGCTGCCGGACACCACGTTCCGTCCGAGGACTGTGTTCAACCCAGGAAGTCCAACCCAGGAAGTTCAACCCAGGAACAGCCGGTAGGCCGGGTGGTCGCTCTCCACCCACGAGCGGTACCCGATCCGGGTGAGGAAGTCCGCGAAGGCTGCGGTGTCGCCGTCCGGGACCTGCATCCCCACCAGCACCCGGCCGACGTCGCTGCCGTGGTTGCGGTAGTGGAACAACGAGATGTTCCACTCCGGGGACATGTTCGACAGGAACCGGAACAGGGCACCGGGCCGTTCCGGGAACTCGAACCGGTACAGCCGCTCGTCCTTGGCCAGGGCAGAGCGCCCGCCGACCAGATGGCGCAGGTGCAGCTTGGCCAGTTCGTCGTCGGTGAGGTCGAGCGTGTCCAGTCCAGCCGCCCGGAAGGCCTCGGCGATGACGCGCGCCTCCCGCCGGTCGGCGACCTGGAGTCCGACGAAGACGTGGGCCCGCTCGGCGTCGGCGATCCGGTAGTTGAACTCGGTGACGGCCCGGTCCGGGCCGATGATCTCCACGAATCGCCGGAAGCTCCCCCGTTCCTCGGGGATGGTGATCGCGAAGATCGCCTCGCGCTGCTCGCCGACCTCGGCCCGCTCGGCGACGAACCGCAGCCGGTCGAAGTCCATGTTGGCCCCGCACGCCACCGCGACGTAGGTCTGGTCACGGGGACCGTGCCGGGCCACGTACTCCTTCATCCCTGCGATCGCCAACGCTCCGGCCGGCTCGAGAACGGCTCGGGTGTCGGCGAACACGTCCTTGATGGCGGCGCAGACGGCGTCCGTGTCCACCCGGATGACCTCGTCGACGAAAGCCTGGGCCAGCCGGAAGGTCTCGGCTCCGACCAGCCGGACGGCGGTGCCGTCGCTGAACAGTCCGACGGTGTCGAGCTCGACCCGCCGCCCCGCCTCGAGCGAGCGCGCCATCGCGTCGGAGTCGTCCGTCTGGACTCCGACGATCCGGATGCCGGGGCGCACGGCCTTGATGTAGGCGGCGACCCCGGAGATCAGCCCGCCGCCGCCGACGGCCACGAACACGGCGTCCAGGTCCGCGTGGTGCTGGCGCAGGATCTCCATGCCGATGGTCCCCTGGCCGGCGATGACATCCGGGTCGTCGAAGGGGTGCACGAAGGTCAGGCCCCGCTCGGTCATGATCTCGACGGCCCGGGCGTGGCTGTCGGAATAGGATTCCCCGTGCAGCACGACCTCGGCGCCGCCGGCCCGGACCGCCTCGACCTTCACCTCGGGGGTGGTGGTCGGCATGACGATGACGGCGTGGCAGCCCAGTCGGCGGGCCGCCAACGTCACGCCCTGGGCGTGGTTGCCGGCCGAGGCCGCGATCACTCCCCTGGCCAGGGCCTCAGGCGGCAGGTTCGCCATCCGGTTGTAGGCCCCTCGGATCTTGAACGAGAACACCGGCTGCAGGTCCTCGCGCTTGAGCAGCACGGTATTGCCGAGCCGCTGCGACAGCGCCGGGGCCGCCTCCAGCGGGGTCTCCTCGACCACGTCGTAGACCCGGGCGTTGAGGATCCGCTTCAGGTAGCCGGTGGCCTCCTGCTCGGTGATCGGGCCGCCTTCGCCCGCCGCTCGTGGGGCGAAGGCGGCCGGCTCCCCGGCGCCGGGATGTCCGCTCACGGCTGCGGGGCGACCTGGTCGGCGATCAGGTCGAGGTGATGGTCCACTCCGGCGACGCTGATCGCCAGCCGCCCCTGGGCGCCCATGGCGAGGTAGTGATCGCTGCGGAAGAGCGCTCCGAACCCCAGTCGCTCGGCGCGGACGGCGACGGCCAGCAGGTCGTCGTAGGTGGCCCCCTGCCGGGGCCCGGTGAAGACCCTGAGATCGCTCAGCTGCATGGGTCCAGACGGTACCGACCGTCCGGCGGTTCCGTGCGGCTGGGACTACCCCGCCCTGAGTCGCGATCCGCAGTGCGAGATGCAGGCTGGGCGCGGATTCGCCGCGTGCCGGGTAGCCCATCGTCGGGTGTGGACACCCAGCGCCTCGGCGAGGGCGCGCCGCGACAGCCCGCGCTCGGCGCGCAGCATGGCGATCCTGCTGAAGACCCGCTCGGACACCTCAGGGCCTTGCATTCGATCAAGAGTCTGTGATGAATCTCAGGCAGCCGCGGCGTGCGGTCGGAGGGTGTGGCGCACCAGGCAGGCCGGCACCGGGGCCTTGCGTCCGGGCCAGGCCGGTGGGGTCATCGCCGGGGCGGTGGGAGCCAGAGTCGGTGTCGAGGATGTCGAGGGTGTCATGTCCTCACTGTCGACCGGATGGCTGACAACAGGCTGGAAAGACCCTGCGGACCTGCACAGCGGCTTCTCAGGGGCCTCCCAGAGGGGGTGTCCAGCGTTGATCTCATGACCACGACCACGCTTCCAGAGCGCCCCCTTCCGCCAGCGCGCGAGCCGGGCTCCCGCCGTGCCGCGGTCGCGGCCACCGAGCCGGGCTGGCCACGGATCGCCTTCCCGCTGCTGCTGATCGGCACTGCGGTGCTGTACCTGGTCAACCTCGGTGCGAACGGATGGGCCAACGCCTTCTACTCGGCAGCAGCCCAGGCGGGCTCCGCGAGCTGGGAGGCGTTCTTCTACGGCTCCCTGGACGCCGCGAACTCGATCACGGTCGACAAACCGCCGGCCTCGCTGTGGGTGATGGCGGCCTCGGTGCGGCTGTTCGGCCTGAACTCCTGGGCCATCCTGGTTCCCGAGGTGCTGATGGGCGTGGCCACCGTGGCCGTGCTGTACGCCACGGTGAAGCGGGCCTTCGGGGCCCGGGCGGGCCTGCTCGCCGGTCTCGCCATGGCACTGACCCCGGTGGCGGCGCTCATGTTCCGGTTCAACAACCCGGACGCCCTGCTCACCCTGCTCATGACCCTGGCGGCGTGGGCCACACTGCGCGCCGTCGAGACCACCCGGTTCCGCACCGCCACCCGGTGGATGGTGCTGACCGGCGTCTTCCTGGGGCTGGGTTTCCTGACCAAGACGCTGCAGGTGGCCCTCGTCGTCCCGGGATTCGGCCTGGCCTGGCTGATCGCGGCCCGGACGACGCTGCGCCGGCGCCTGCTCGGTGCGCTCGCCGGGTTCGGCGCCATGGCCCTGGCCGCCGGCTGGTGGGTCGCCATCGTCGAGCTGGTCCCCGCGAGCATGCGCCCGTACATCGGTGGCAGCCAGACGAACTCGTTCCTGGAACTGACCTTCGGCTACAACGGTCTGGGCCGGTTGAGCGGCGACGAGACCGGCTCGGTGGTCGGCGGCGGCGGCGGTGGCGGTGGCGGTGCCGGCGGCGCCGCCGGCGGTGGCATGTGGGGCCAGACCGGGATCGGTCGGATGTTCAGCGACTCCATCGGCGGTCAGATCTCCTGGCTGATCCCGTCGGCGCTGATCCTTCTGGTCGCCGGACTGATGCTGCGCGGTCGCGCGCCGCGTACCGACGTGCGCCGGGCGGGCTACGTGGTCTGGGGTGGGTGGCTGGTGGTCACCGCGCTGACCTTCTCGTTCATGGCCGGCAT
>CAYYCE010000054.1:0-595 GCA_964469635.1 uncultured Kineosporiaceae bacterium | reverse complement strand
CCGTCGCGCTCGCGCCGGCGGTCTCGGCCCTGATCGGCATGGGTGCCGCCGAGGCCTGGCAGCGGCGTAGGGAATGGACTGGCCGGTTGGCTCTCGCCGCCGCCGTGATGGCCGCCGGCAGTTGGGGCTTCGCCCTGCTCGGCCGGACCACCACCTACCCCGAGGCGCTGCGGTTCACCGTCCTGGCCCTGGGCATGGTCGCAGCCCTGGGAATGCTGGTGGCCCAGCAGCTGCGGGGCCTCGCCGCGACCACGGCGATCGCGGCCTCCCTGGTAGCGGGTCTGGCCGGTCCCACCGCCTACACCCTGACCACCGTCGCCGAGGCGCACTCCGGTTCCCTCGTGACCGCGGGTCCGTCGACCGGCCGCGGCGCGGGTGGTCCCGGTGGTGGCGGCCAGCTGCCCGGCGGTGGCCAACCGCCCGGCGGTCGCCCATCATTTCGATCTTTTGCGGCGCCTCGGCGTGGCCCGGGTGTTCGTCGTCGTCGGGCATCGGGCGGACGCCCTGGTCGCCGCCATCGAGAGCATGGACCTGGGCGAACTCCGGGTCACGTTCGTCGACCAGGGTGACGCCAAGGGCAGCGCCCACGCCCTTG
>CAYYCE010000053.1:0-11015 GCA_964469635.1 uncultured Kineosporiaceae bacterium | reverse complement strand
CTGCTGCTGTGACGGCCCGCGCCGGACGACGCCGGGCCGGCCACGTCGGCGATGATCGCCCACATCGTCGGCCTGGCCCGATCGCAGGCCCGGACCCGCCCCTTGCACAACGGATCCCGCTGTGGTCGCGTAGTGCCCGGCGTCCGCCGGGCGTCGCGGTGGGAGGGAATGCGATGAAGCTGGGACTGCACTACTGGGACTTCTCGATGCCGGCGGAGGCCGCGCTGATCGCGCCGACCCTGGCCGAGACCGCGCGGATCGCCGAGCAGGCGGGCGTCGCCTCGTTCACGGTGATGGACCACTACTTCCAGATGGAGGCGTACGCCCCGGCGGACGACCCGATGCTCGAGGGCTACACCACCCTCGGTTACCTGGCGGCGCTGACCGAGCGGATGGACCTGGGCCTGCTGGTGACCGGCGTGATGTACCGCCACCCCGGACTGCTCGCCAAGATCGTCGCCACGCTCGATGTGCTCTCCGCCGGGCGCGCCAGGCTCGGGATCGGCGCCTCCTGGTACGAGCGGGAGCAGCGCGGGCTGGGCGTGCCCGTCGTCCCGGTCGCCGAACGATTCGAGCGGCTCGAGGAGACGCTGCAGATCTGCCTGCAGATGTGGAGCGAGGACGACGGCCCCTTCGAGGGCAAGCACTACCAGCTCACCGAGACCCTCTGTGTCCCAGCGCCCCTGGCCCGACCGCGCCCACCCATCATGATCGGCGGGGGCGGCGAGAAGAAGACCCTGCTCCTGGTGGCCCGCTACGCGGATTCGTGCAACCTGTTCGGCAGCAGCGTCGGGGACGTCGCCCACAAGCTCGAGGTGCTGCGGGCGCACTGCGACACCGAGGGCCGCGACTACGACGCGATCGAGAAGACGGTGCTTGCGGTACGGCCCGCACTGGCGGACGTCGAGGCCACCCTGGCCGACGCCGAGGGCTTCGCGGCGCTGGGCGTCACCGAGGTCCAGGTCATGCCCGACCGGAACCCGGTGGAGTTCGCGACCGACCTCGCCGAGCGGGTCCTGCCTCGCCTGGCGACCATCGGCTGACCCGTCCCGGAGCCGCCCCGATCCCCCCGTTGCCGGCCCCGCGGGCGCCGGCTCCACCGTCCGGGTGGACTTGGCGGCACGATCGCGATCCGTCCTCGACAGCGGACCTGGTCGCCGCATTACAGTGAGACCATCGGCGAGTTCGTCCGCAAAATGGTCGGATTGTGTCATTCGGCGTCTGGTCTCGCATGGCGATTCCCGGTGACGGGTGGGGAGGGGTCCGTGGCGGAGAGGCCGACCGGGGATCACGGCGACCCGGATCGGGGCCAGGCCGTCCCGCCGCCGCTGCCCTGGGCCGCGCCCTCGCCCGCATCCTCAGCGCCACCCCCACCGCCCCCATCGCCGTCCGGGCCGCTGTCCGGGCAGCTGCCGGAGCCACCGCAGAGGCCGACGTCCGGGCTCGTTCCGCCTCCCCCGATCCCGGGCCCGCCGCCGCCCGTCCCCGTGCCACCACCCGTCCCCGTCCCGACGCCGTGGGCGACGGCCCCGCCTGCGCCGAGGCCGCGCCGACGGGTGTGGTGGATCGTCGCCGGGGCCGCGATCGTGGTGGTGGTGGCCCTGGCGGCCGGACTGGCGACGTGGGCGGTCCGCGGCCGACCGGGTCCGGGCCCGGAGCGGCTGGCCGCCGCCGAGGTCACCAGCCACTCCGTCGCCCTGTCCTGGTCGCCGCCGACCGAAGGCTCCGTACCGGGCAACTACGTCGTGCGCCGCGACGGCGTCGACATCGCCACGATCGGCGCCGAGGGCGCCTACGAGGACACCACGGTCCGCTCCCAGGCCGACTACCACTACACCGTGGTGGCCGTGGTGGACGGAAAGCTGTCGCGCGCCTCCCAGGAGATCGTCGTCCACACCCCGCCCGCCCCGCCGACCGCGCTGGCGGCATCCGACGTCACCACGACCACGATCACGTTGAGCTGGGCCGCCCCCGCCGACGGGACCCCCGACCAGTACGTCGTCACGCGCGACGACGAGGTGGTCGGCACGCTGCCCCCGTCCCAGTCCAGCTACACCGATCGAGGGCTCGACCCGCTGACCCCGCTGTCCTACACCGTCGCGGCCGTGGTCGCGGGCGAGGAGTCCGAACCCACCGAGGCGCTCCGGGTCACCACCCTGGGCCCCGTCGACGCCGCCCGGCTCGACGGCACCTGGGACGTCGCCCTGACGGTCGCCAAGAACAAGGGGACCCGGCTGACGGTCGGCGAAGCCTACCCGGAGACCTGGGCGCTCACCCCGGGCTGTGCCACCGGCGCCTGCGCCGTGACCCTGTCGGGGACCATCGGGGGCACCGGGTTCACGGCGAAGCTGACCCGCAAGGGGGCGGTCTACACCGGGTCGGCGCGGGCCGCGGTGATGAGCTGCCGCGGCGCGACGACCAGCAACACCCTCACCGTGACCCTGACGGTGACCGAGGGCGAGATGCTCGACTCGTCCTGGCTGGCCTCGAACTGGAAGGGATCGCTGGTGCTCGCCGTCCCCTACACCCGGGCCGGCAGCTACTACTGCCCCTCGCAGAGCGCGACCTTCTCGGTGACCCCGCAGGACGTCACGACCGCGGCCGCTCCGCCGGAGCCACCCCCGGCGACGACCTGATCGAGGGCCACGGGGCGGCTAGGGTCGGGGCATGGCCGCCGAATCCACCATGGTTCCGCTCGGCTCGACGATGCCGGTCTTCTCGCTGCCCGATCTGACGGGGACGACGGTGTCCGGCGGGTCGTTCGCGGGCGCACCCCTGCTGGTCGCCTTCGTCTGCAACCACTGCCCCTACGTCAAGCACGTCGAACGGACACTCGCCGAGGTGCTGCGGCGGCATCCGGCGCTGGGTGTGGTGGCGATCTGCACCAACGACGCCGAGGCATACCCGGACGACGCGCCGTCCGGGTTGGCGGCACAGGTAGCCCGCGCCGGCTGGAGCTTTCCCTATCTGATCGACGAGTCCCAGGAGGCCGGGCGCGCCTTCGGGGCCGCCTGCACGCCCGACTTCTTCCTCTACGACGCCACCGGACACCTGGCCTACCGCGGCGCCATGGACGGCTCGACGCCGGGTAACGGCGTGCCCGTCACCGGGGAGTTGCTGGAGGCGGCGATCGAGCAGGTGCTGGCCGGCCGCCCGGTGCCCGAACCGCACCGGCCGAGCATGGGCTGCTCGATCAAGTGGCGCGGCTGATCCACACGGCGATCGCCTCGCTGGTGGCCCTGCGCCACACCGTCCGGGCGGATCAGCGTTTCGACGGCAGCGAGCGGGCGTAGCCGACCCCGGTTGCGACCCAGCGCTCGAGCCCCAGTTCGGAGTCGAGTGCCTCGGCCCCGATGTGGAGCCAGCCGTTCATCCGGCGCCCGCGCATCTCGAACCGCTCGGCGCCGTCCTCGCGGACCAGGTCGTCGGTCCGTTCCGGATCGACCCTGAGCAGCAGCCCGCCCCGGCTGCTGGCGGCGACGGCCATGTTCCCGTGGATCAAGAACGCCAGGCCGCCGAACATGCGCTGCTCGATGAGCCCGTCCTCGTGCTGCACCAGGACGCGGATGCGGTCCGCAAGCTCCGGATCGTAGGCCACAGCCACAGTCTGGCAGCCCACTGCCCGCCCTCCCCACCGGACTCTCCTGCTGCTCGGTGCGCCGATCCGACCGTGACCTGCATCTCGCCGCACGCTCCGGCAGGTCGGGGAGGATGGGCTGGGCGGGTCGTGACCTGAACGACCATTGCGCAAGAGCCTGTGAGGAATCCCAGGAGCACAGCCGGGAAAGGTGTGATCTGACAGTGATCGACGTTGGGAAGGCGCTGAACGAGGCCGGGCTGCAGAGCCCCGCCGCCCGCGAGTACATCCAGCATTGGGCCGATCACACCGGTGCCGCACGCATCGAAGTCGTGAGCGCCGCCGACGACGCACGTCTGATCCAGGAGTCGTTGGAGGCCGGGGAGATCCTTCCGGCCGGCGAGGGCCTCTACTACTCGCGCAGCTACTACAAGGACACGGCCCGCTCCGAGGAGCGGACCATCGTCGCGACGAGCCGGCCCGAGGACAAGGGCATCTACAACAACTGGCGTCTGACCTCCGAGATCCGCCCGGTGGTCGAGGGCAACATGAAGGACGCGCTGGCCGGCAAGACGATGTACGTCATCCCCTACCTGATGGCACCCCCCGGGGCACCGCTCGAGAAGTGGGGGGCCGGGATCCAACTGACCGATCACCGCACGGTGGTCATGCACATGATCCGGATGGCGCGGGTCGGCGTCGACGTCTTCAACGCCCTCGCGGACCCGGACACCTTCGTGCGCGCCGTCCACGTCACCGGCGACCTGGAGAACCTCGGTCAGGGGACGCCGGAGGACAAGCGCTACTTCGTCACGGTCGCGGACGAACGGACCATCCTGCACTTCGGTTCGTCCTACGGCGGCAACGCACTGCTCGGCAAGATCGCGCACGGGTTGCGGCAGGCGGCCTACGACGGCTGGGCCTCCGGCATGTTCCTCGGCGAGCAGTTCATGCTGCTCGGCATCACCGACAAGCAGACCGGGAAGAAGTACCACATCTGCGGCGGCTTCCCGAGCGCCTCGGGCAAGACGAACCTCGCCATGACCCTCGCCCCGGACGCCCTCGGCGACAGGTACTACGTGGAGTTCTACGGCGACGACATCGCCTGGCTCTGGGTGAGTCCCGAGGACGGCCAGCTCTACGGCATGAACCCGGAGTTCGGCGTCTTCGGGGTCGCCAAGGACACCAACAAGAAGACCAACCCGACGGCCCTGGAGGCCATCTCGCCGGGGACGCAGGCCCTGTTCACCAACATCGCCTACAACGAGAACACCCACGAGGTCTGGTGGGAGGGCCGCACCCCGCACCACCCGGAGGACCACACGGGCTGGCGGGACTGGAAGGGCGAGCTGATCACCGACCGCATCCCCGACGAGATCCACGAGCCGTGGGCGCACCCGAACAGCCGGTTCACGACCACCCTGGCGAACGTGCCGAACGTCGCGGCGGACTTCGCCGACCCGAAGGGCGTCAAGATCGACGCCATCATCTTCGGTGGCCGCACCCGGGATCGGGAGCCGCTGGTGCGTGCCATCACCGACCTCGCCGAGGGCGTGTACGACGGCCTGACCCTGGGCGCCGAGGCGACGTTCGCCGCCGAGGGCGTCGAGGGCCAACTGCGCTACGACCCGATGTCGATGCGGCCGTTCATGTCCTACCCCGAGGGCGCCTACGCCGCTCACTGGCTGAAGATCGTCGGGGCGGCCGAGGAGCAGCCGATCTTCGCCCACGTCAACTGGTTCCAGCGCGACGCCCAGGACGGCCATTTCCTCTGGCCGGGCTACCGCGAGAACCTACGCCCACTGCTGTGGCTGATGCAGCTCAAGGCCGGTGAGGTCACCGGCCGCCAGACGCCGGTCGGCGTCATCCCGACCCAGGAGGAACTCGAGCTCACCGGGCTCGACCTGCCGCAGGAGGACCTGGACCGCATCCTGACGATCGACCTCAAGCGCTGGCGCCAGGAGATGGAACACCGCCAGACCCACCTCGAGCAGTTCGACAACCTTCCCGAGGAGATCTGGACGGCCCACCGCCGCGTCGCCGCCGCCCTGGCGGCCGAGGAGGGCTGACCACCCCGTCGACCGCGGACTCGACCCGCGACGCCCCGGCGCATCACGCGCCGGGGCCTCGCGGCGTCACCGACTCACGCCGGCCGCAACCGGCGGGCGACCTCGGTGACGGCGACGAGTCGCCCGGCACGCCAGACGTGGGTGGGCGGGTCCTGACCGGCCAGGACGGCAGGCCAGTCGGCCGCGCGGTACAGCTGCAGATCGGCCCGCGCCCCCTCGGCGATGCCGTACTCCCCACCGAGCCGCCAGGCGGACGCGGGCACGGTGGTGACGGCCGCCAGAGCGGCGTCGAGCTCGGCCGGGGTGGTCAGGTGGGCAGCGTGGGCGCTGATCAGGGCGACCTCGAGCATGCTGCCGCGACCGAAGGGGTAGAACGCGTCCCGGACGCAGTCCTGCCCGAAGGCGACGGGGACGTCGGCGGCCAGGAACTCGCGCACCCGGGTGGTGCCGCGGCGCACCAGTCCGACGTCCCCCCGCCCCTGCAGCACGAGGTTGGTCACCGGGTTGGCGACCACGGTGATCCCGGCGCGCGCACAGCCGCTGACGACGTCCGCCGCGTACTTCTCATCCGCGGCCGACAGCGCACAGACGTGCCCCACGGTGACCCGCCCCTGCCAGCCCCGACGCTCGGTCTCGGCGACGACCATGGCCAGGGTGCGGACGGCGCCGTCGTCGGTCTCGTCGACATGCATGTCGACGTCCACCTCGAACCGCTGCGCAAGGTCGAAGCAGACCCGGACGTGGTCGCGCTGCGCGGCCTCGCCGGTCTCCCAGTGCGGCATCCCGCCGACGACGTCGGCGCCCTCGGCCAGCGCCGCCGCCATCAGATCGGCGGCTCCCGGATCGCGCCCGATCCCCTCTTGGGGGAAGGCGATCGTCACCACGTCGGCGAGGTCGGCGCGTTCGCGGGCCGCCAGCTGCACGCCGCGCAGCGGGGTCAGCCCGCCGATGGTGTCCACGTCGACGTGGGTGCGGATCCGGGTGGTGCCATGCAGCACGTGGCTCTCGATCACGGCCCCGGCCCTGGCCGCGACCTCCTCGACCGTGTACGCGCGCTTCACCTCGTGGGTCGCGCCGATCGCCCAGGCGAGGTCACCGGCGTGGGCGCTGCCCGGGTAGGCCGCCTCGAACCGCAACCCGTCGCGGATGCCGACCTTGTCGAGGTGAACGTGGGTGTCGACGAACGCCGGGAGCAGCAGCCCGCCCCCGCCGGAGACCACCGTGGTCGCGCTCCCGGCGCCCGCACCCACGGCGGACCGCTCGAATCCGGCGGGACGCGTCGGGCGGACGGCGAGCACCCGGCCGGCGTCGACCTCGACGTCCACCCGGCTGCCGTCGGCCAGGTGGACGTCGCCGATCAGCGTGCGTTCCCGCTCCTGATCCCTCACCGGCCCAATGATGGCCCAGGGCGTGCGCCATCGTCCGGCGACTCGTACGGGCTGCGCGGGCGCAGCCGTTCACCGCCACGCAGGCATCGGGGTAGGTTCGATCCGAGAGCGGCAACCGGTGCCGCCACATCGTCAGCCGCATCATCGAGATGGAGGATCACGTGGCCAAGTACGACCTCTCGTCCGCGACGTTGGGCACCCTTCTGAAGGACCCGGACGTCGTCGCCATCCTGGAACAGCACGCTCCCGGGATCACCAACAACCCGATGATCAAGATGGCCGAGGGCATGCCGGCGGGCCAGGCTCTGGGAATGGCCGGAGGGATGATCGGGGCCGACGCCACCGCCGCGATCAGGGCAGCCGTCGAGGCCCTGTGACCCGATGAGGCCGCGGGCGTTCATGCCTGCGCGCCTCAGCCCCGGCGGTCACGGACCGCGCGGTCAACATTCGATCACGTTGACGGCGAGCCCGCCGCGCGAGGTCTCCTTGTACTTCACCTTCATGTCGGCGCCGGTCTCGCGCATGGTCTTCACGACGTTGTCCAGGGACACCACATGGGTTCCGTCGCCCCGCAGCGCCATCCGGACGGCGTTGATCGCCTTCACCGAGGCCATCGCGTTCCGCTCGATGCACGGGATCTGGACCAGCCCGCCCACCGGGTCGCAGGTCAGCCCCAGGTTGTGCTCCATCGCGATCTCCGCGGCGTTCTCGACCTGCGCGGGAGTCCCGCCCATCACCTCGGCCAGCCCCGCGGCGGCCATCGAGCAGGCCGATCCGACCTCCCCCTGGCACCCGACCTCGGCCCCCGAGATCGAGGCCGTCGTCTTGTAGATCACCCCGATCGCTCCGGCCGTCAGCAGGAATCGCACGACGCCGTCCTCGTTCGATCCAGGAACGAAGTTGCGGTAGTAGTGCAGCACCGCCGGGATGATGCCCGCCGCCCCGTTGGTCGGCGCCGTCACCACCCGCCCGCCGGAGGCGTTCTCCTCGTTGACCGCGAGTGCGTAGAGGTTCACCCAGTCCATCGCGTACAGCGGGTCGTGCCACTGCCCCGCCTCGGCGGTCAACTGGTGGTGCAGCGCGTGGGCCCTGCGCGCCACCCTCAACCCGCCGGGGAGCACACCGTCGGCGCGGCATCCCCGCTCGACGCACGCCTGCATCACCTGCCAGATGCGCACCAGCCCGTCGTGCACCTCGCCCTCGCCGCGCCAGGCCAACTCGTTGCGGCGCATCACCTCACTGATCGGCAGGCCGTGCTCGACCGTCAACGCCAGCAACTGGGCACCGGTGGTGAACGGCATCGGCAGGGCCGTCGCGTCGGGCGCCACGGGTTCGCTGCCGTCCTCGCCGGCGACGAAGCCGCCGCCCACGGAGTAGTAGACACCGCAGGCGGTCCGGGCACCGCCGGAGTCGAACGCCGTGAAGCGCAAGCCGTTGGGGTGCAGCGGGAGCGACTTCCTGCGGTGCATGACGACGTCCTCGTCGACATCGAAGGCCACCGCCCGTCCGCCGGAGAGCACCAGCTCGCCCGCGGAGCGCACCGCCGCCACCAGGGCGGGCGCCGCATCGACGTCCACGTCCTCCGGGGTCTGCCCCATCAGGCCCAGGACGACGGCGCCCACGCTGCCGTGCCCGTGCCCGGTGGCCCCGAGCGAGCCGAACAGCTCGGCCCGGACCCGCCTCACGCCCGCCAGCACACCCTCGGCGGCGAGCCGTTCGGTGAACATCCGCGCCGCCCGCATCGGGCCGACGGTATGCGAGCTCGACGGGCCGATCCCGATCGAGAACAGATCGAAGACGCTGATCGCCATGCTGGTACCCGGCTTCGCTGGACGATGGGACCGACGTTGGATGATGACCCCGTGAACGGCGCGACGCAACCACAGGAGGACCCGACCCGGGCGGTGCGCCGGCGACTCGAGGCCGAGATCGTCATCGTGCTCGGACTGTCCCTCGGCGCCTCGGCGCTCTACGCGGTGATCAACCTCGTCGGCAAGCTCACCGCTGGTCCACCGCTCTCGGCCCAGCGGGCCACCGTCAACAGCTCGGCCAGCCCGCGCCCCTACCTCGACCTGAGCTACCAGTTGGCGGGGATCGCGGTCACCCTGGTCCCGGTCCTGCTGGTGCTGTGGCTGCTCGCCGAACCGGCCGGTGACCTAGCGAGGTCGGCGGTGCGCGCCCTCGGGCTGGACGGCGCGAGCCCGCTGCGCGATCTGCTCCACGGCGCGGCGTTGGCCGCAGTGATCGGCCTGCCGGGCCTGGGCCTGTACGTCGTCGGCCGGGAGCTGGGCATCACCGTGACGGTGGTGGCCTCGGCGCTCGAGGAGTACTGGTGGACCGTCCCGGTGCTGATCCTGCAGGCCGTCAAGAACGCGCTGATCGAGGAGGTCGTCGTGGTCGGCTACCTGCTGACCCGGCTGCGCCGGCTCGGCTGGCCGACGTGGGCGAGCTTCGCGACCAGCGCGGTGCTGCGCGGCTCCTACCACCTCTACCAGGGCTTCGGGCCGTTCCTCGGCAACGCCGTCATGGGGCTGGTGTTCGCCGAGTACTTCCGGCGGCGCGGGCGTGTGATGCCCCTGGTGATCGCCCATACGCTGCTGGACGTCGTCGCCTTCGTCGGGTATCAGCTGTTCGCCGGCGCGCTGGGACTGTCGTGAGTTGCCGGGACTGTCGTGAGTTGGGAGAGAAGATGAGAACGCCGATCGTCGCACTCGCCGGAGCCGCCGTCGTACTGCTCGCGGCGGCGGGCTGCGCCACGCCGTCCAGCGACGACCCGGCCGCGTCTACCACGACGCCCGGGACGGCGTCCGCGACAAGTCCCGCGTCATCCCCGCAGCCGTCGGCCCAGCCGTCGACCCCGCAGCCGTCGCCGAGCCCCTCGGCGCAGGCCACCACCGTGCCCGCGGCCTACCGCGGCCACTGGAACACCGATCTCGCCGACTGCACCCGGGAATCCGGTGACGGCCGACTGGTCATCGACGCCGGTTCGATCACCTTCTTCGAGTCCGGCGGCCCGGTCACCGCCGTGTCCCAGCAGGCCGGCGTGCTCACCGTCACGATGACCCTCACCGGCGAGGGCGAGACCTGGACCGAGACCCGCTCCCTGCGGCTGTCGGCGGACGGAGACCGGCTCACCGACCTGGAGACCGACACCACCCGGTCCCGCTGCCCCTGATGGCGGGAGACGACGTGAGCGCGCGGACCGCCGACGGACCCACGGCCGCCGTGAGCCGGGCGGTCGTGGTGGTGGTGGGCAGTCTCAACGCCGATCTGGTCGCCCACGCGCAGCGGCTGCCCCGCGACGGCGAGACCGTACACGGCCACGGCTTCACCCGGGTGGCCGGCGGCAAGGGCCTCAACCAGGCGGTGGCGGCCGCCCGGGCCGGCGCGGCCACGACGTTGCTGGGGTGCGTGGGCGACGACGACCTCGGGACCTTCCTGCTGGCCCAGGCGCGCGGCAGCGCCGTGGACACCTCCGGCGTCGAGGTGGTGCCCGGCCCGAGTGGAGTCGCGCTGATCGGCGTCGACGACGCCGGCACCAACCGGATCATCGTGGTCGCCGGCGCCAACGCCCGGCTGACGGCCGACCGGGTGGGCGAGCGGTGGAGCCGCGGGTCCACCCCCGCGGTGGTCCTGGCGCAGCTCGAGACCCCGTTGGACGGCGTGGCCGCGGCGATGAGCCGTGGCCGGGCCGTGGGCGCGACGACCGTCCTCAACCCCGCTCCGGCCGCCGTCCTGCCGGCGGAGCTGCTCGCCGAGGTGGACTGGCTCGTCCCCAACGAGTACGAGGCCTCACTGCTGCTCGGCGAGCCGGTTCCCCCGGACGACGCCGCGAGCGCACTCACCGTGGCTCACCGGGTGAGATTGCTCGGGCCGAGCGGGGTCGTCGTCACCCTCGGGGCCAGGGGCGCCGTGGCCGTCGACGCCGCCGGCACCGAGCTGACCCTGCCCGCCCACCCGGTCACCGCGGTCGACACCACG
>CAYYCE010000052.1:2469-11033 GCA_964469635.1 uncultured Kineosporiaceae bacterium | reverse complement strand
CGGAATCCGAGAAATGTTCCCTGTTCTCCGCCCTCACCGTCCTGCTGTTCGCCGAGGCGTACAAACAGATGCGCGGGAGGGGCTGAATGGCCGTTGCGCGCACCGGCGGGTCGCTGGTGCGAGGGGCGGCCCGGTTGGGCCTCGGCGCCGCCGCGGCGGCCGGGCTGTCGGCGGCCGCACTCTCGGCGGCGGTGACCCTGATCGCCCGCAGGGTGGTCACTCCCGACGACGCCGAGCGCCCGGAGGACGTTCAGGTGCTCGCCGTCGACGACGAGGCCGTCACGTTGCGGGCGGACGCCGAGACCGTGGCCCCCGGGCGCTACGGGCTGTGGCTGGACCGCAGCGGCGGCCACGCCCGGCTCGGCGAGGTGACCGGTCACCACCTCGGGGCCGGTACCGTCACCCGCCGGTTGGAGGGCGTCGACTCGGGTCGGCCGCGCCCGGGTCCGGCCCGGTGGAACCAGTACTACTTCGCGGGGACCCCCGCGTCGGCCCTCGGCCTGGACCACCGGGACGTGACCGTGGCCTCGGAGCTGGGGCCGCTGCCCGGCTGGTTCGTGCCCGCCTCGCCCCAGACGGGTGACCACGGGGTGTGGGCGATCCTGGTGCACGGCCGCGGCGCCACCCGGGAGGAGTGCCTGCGCGCGGTCCCGGTGCTGCACCGACTGGGCTACCCGTCGCTGGTGGTCAGCTACCGCAACGACGCCGGAGCGGCGCCCTCGCCGCGTCGCCGCTACCACCTCGGGGCCTCGGAATGGCGGGACGTCGAGGCCGCCGTCGTCCACGCCTTGGACCGGGGCGCCACCGACGTGGTGCTGGTGGGCTGGTCGATGGGTGGTGCGATCTCGCTGCAACTGCTCGACCGGTCGTGGACGGCGGACCGTGTGCGCGCGCTGGTCCTGGATGCCCCCGTCCTCGACTGGCGCGCCGTCCTGGACCATCACGCCCGCCTCAATCGGGTGCCGTACCGCGTGGGCCGGATGTCCCAGGCACTGCTCGGCCACGGCCAGGGCAGGCATCTGGCCCGGCTGGAGATGCCCCTGGCCCTGGAACGGATGGACTGGGTTAGCCGGGCCGCCGAGCTCCGGGTGCCGGTGCTCGTCCTGCACAGTGACGACGACGAGTTCGTGCCGTCGGGGCCGTCCCACGCCCTGGCCGCCGCCCGACCCGATCTGGTGCACCTGGTGACCAGCCGGGGTGCGCGGCACACCAAGGAATGGAACGTGGACCCGCAGGCCTGGGAGGCCGCGGTGGCGCGGTTCCTGCTCGAGCACTAGGCGGGCGCGGCGCCGCCCCGGGTGCCCTCGGGTCCGACGTGGTGCCGGGTCGTCTCGAGGGCATGCTTGTAGGCCATGTCGCACCGGGTCAGGACCTCGGGCCAGCCGTGGTCGGCCGCCCTGGTCCGGTTGTGGCGGGTCATCTCGGCACGAAGATCCGGATCGGTGGCCAGCCGCGCCAGGCCGCGCGCCAGGCCCGCGTCGTCGTCCGCCAGCAGCCCGTCGACGCCGTCGTGGACGAAGCCCGCGATCCCCGTGCGGCGGCGGGCCAGCACCGGCAGGCCCGCGCATCGGGCCTCGAGGGCGGCGATGCCGAAGGACTCCAGGGTGGCGGGGGCGAGGTAGAGATCTGCCCGCCGGTACAGCTCGCGGATGCCCGCATGGTCCCTGCGGCCGGCGAGCTCGACGCAGTCGGTGAGCCGGTACCGGCGCCGCAGCCGACGGACGGCGCGTCGCTGCGGACCGTCGCCGACGACGACGACCCGGAGCCGGATGCCCTCGGGCAGTGCCGCCGCGGCGTCCCGGACGATGTGCATCAGCGCCTTCGGGCGCTTGCGCAGCGCCAGCCGCATCACGCTCGCGACGACCACCTCGCGGTCGTCGCGGGGGAGCGGGTCCACGGCCCAGGCAGCCGCGTCGACGCCGTTGGGCAGCACCTCGACCTCCGCGCGGTCGCCGAGGATGCCGCGCAGGGGCTCGGCCGCCAGATCGCTGACCGCGGTCCAGTGGACCGGCCAGGCGCCCCAGCGCATCAGCCGATCGGCGGTGCGGTACAGCGAGGCGGCCCACCACCACAGCGAGTGCACGGTGACCACGACGGGAACCCCGTTGCGGGCCGCGGCCCGCACCGCCAGGATCCCCAGCGGGGACAGCACGGACAGGTGCACGTGGACGACGTCCGGACGTTGGTCGAGGATCCACGAGCGGACGGCGGCGGCGCTGCCGCGGATGTGTGGCCAGGGCACCCCGGTTCGGTGCACGGCCGGTCCCGGCCGGTTCCGGCCGGCGGTCCCGGGCCGGATCCGTGAACCCACGCGCCAGGCCCAGGCCGGCCTCGAACGGGAGGGCGGGGCGCAGGTCAACACCTCGACCTCGTGACCGGCGCCGAGCTGTCTGTCCGCGAGGTCGTGGACCTGGACCTCGATGCCACCCTGCTTGGGGAGGTAGGCGTCCGTGACGTGAAGGATCCTCATGACGCTAGGAATCATCGCCCCCGAAGCTGTGAGCCGCCTGTCGACTCGCTGAGAACCAGCGCCCGATCACCATGCCGTCGGCCTCCAGCAGGTGGGCCAGCCGCATCGGGACGTCGCCGGGTGCCCCCGTGGCGATCCTGGGCCCGTCGCCGCCGACCAGGCGCGGCGAGAGGGTCAGGCACAGTTCGTCCACGAGACCGGCAGCGACGGCCTGGCCGAGCACCCCCGGGCCGCCCTCGAGCAGGATGCGCCGCAGCCCCCGGCCGGCGAGTTCGCGGATCGCCCCGGTCAGCGGCCCGGTGAGGGTGAGCACCCGCTCGACGCCGGCCCCGGCGAGGCCTTCCGGCAACCGTCCGCTGCGGCTGAGGACGGCGAGCACGGGTGCGGGCGACTGCCCGTGGCGCCGGCGGTGCTCGGCGAAGTCGGACTTGGCGGCCGGCAGCCGGTAGCGCTCGGCCCGCGCCGTGCCCGCCCCGACCAGAACGACGTCGGCGACGGCCCGCAGCGCCGAGAACACCGCCCTGTCGGCCGGGCCGCCGATGCTGCCCGACAGATCGTCGGCGCCGGTGGCCGAACCGTCCAGAGTGGCGATCATGTTGGCGCGGACCCAGCCGTCGTCCGGAGCCGGATCGGGGTAGGCGTACAGCGCGGCGAGGACGCGGACCAGGCCGGGCAGGTCCCGTTCGGTGTCCCCGAGGGGTCCGGGCTCCGGCATCAGCCGCCGCAGCACGGTCACGGTTCGGCGGCCTCGAGCAGGGCGCGCAGCTGGCGCTTGATCCGGCGCAGCAGCCCGTTCATGCCGCGCAGCCGCAGCGGGCTGACCACGCCCGCCAGGTCGAGCAGGGCGCTGACGTCGTCCGGGACGGCGAGCACCTCCGCCGGGCGCGCGCCGTCCAGGCCCAGGCACATGACCGCGGCGAAGCCCCGGGTGGTGGGGGCCTGGGAGGGGGCGGAGACGTGGACGCGGACGCGACGTGCGTCCTGCGGCCCGTCGAGTTCCACCAACACGAAGACCGGGGACTGGCACTCGCTGACCGGCTCCATGTCGCTGCGACGGGCCGCCACGGCCTCGGGCAGCGGCGGCAGCTCGTCCCCGATCTCGACCAGCAACTGCAGACGGTCGCCGGCCGACAGACCGGCGAAGTCGGCGAGCAGGTCGGCCAGCGGTCGCGGCACCGACGACGGGGGCGGGGTGGCGGTCATGAACCGGCCCCCGCGCCGCCCTGCGAGTCGGTGCGGACCACGGCCACCGAGTCCGGCACCATCGACAGCCCCCGGGCCCCGGGCCGGGGCGGCTCCTGGGCGGGCCAGCACAGCACCACCTCGGCAGCCGGGTCGGTCGGGAGCTCGGCGGTGACCGGGCTCAGGTTGACCAGGACGTCGAAGCCGCCGCGGTGCAGCACCAGCCAGTCCTGCCCCACCGTGACGGCCACCTGGTCGAGGTCGTCCGCCCGCAGCCCGGGTTCCGCGGCGCGCAGTGCGATCAGGCCGCGATACCACTCGAGCACGGCGAGGTGCTTCCCGTCGCGCAGCTCGTCCCAGTCGAGCACCGAGGCCTCGCGGGTGGCCGACGACTGCGGGTCGGGGATCTCGGAGGCGTCCCACCCGTGATCGGCGAACTCGGCACGCCGTCCTCGGCTCACCGCCGGGCCCAACTCGGCGTCGAAGTCGGTGAAGAACTGCCACGGCGTCGTGGCGGCCCACTCCTCGCCCATGAACAGCATCGGGGTGAACGGCGAGGTGAGCACCAGGGCCGCCCCGGCGGCCACCCGCCCGATCGGGGCGTTTGCGGTGATCCGGTCGCCGACGGCCCGGTTCCCGACCTGGTCGTGGTTCTGCAGGTAGCCCAGGAACCGGTGGCCCCGGTGCAGGGTCGGGTCCACCGGGTGGCCCCAGTCGCGGCCCCGGAAACTGGAGAAGCTGCCCGCGTGCCGGAACACCCGGGTCAGGGTGCGCGCCACCGTGACCTCATCGCCGAAATCGGCGTAGTAGCCGTGCTTCTCGCCCGTGATCCAGGCATGCAGGGCATGGTGCAGATCATCGCTCCACTGGGCGTCCATCCCCAATCCGCCGTCCGCGGTGGGCTCGACGGTGGCGGGGTCGTTGAGATCGCTCTCGGCGACCAGGGTGAGCGGGCGGTCCAGACGCCGAGACAGCTCGGACACCTCGTCGGACAACTGCGCCAGCAGGTGCCGCGGCGAGTCGTCGATCAGCGAGTGGACGGCGTCCAGCCGCAGGCAGTCGACGTGGAAGTCGGTGAACCAGCCGAGGGCGTTGTCGATCACCCAGCGGCGCACCTGATCGCTTCGCGGGCCGTCCAGGTTCACCGCCGGACCCCACGGGGTGGAATGGGTTCGGCTGAAGTAGGGCCCGAACTCGGCCAGGTAGTTCCCGGACGGGCCGAGGTGGTTGTAGACCACGTCCAGGCAGACCGCCAGTCCGGCGGTGTGGGCGGCGTCGACGAAGCGCTGCAGTGCGGCCGGACCGCCGTAGGGCTCGTGCACCGCCGAAGGGGCGACGCCGTCGTACCCCCAGCCCCAGCGGCCGTCGAAGGCGGCCATCGGCAGCAATTCCACGACCTCGACCCCGAGGTCCACCAGGTGGCCGAGGCGGGTGATCGCGGCGTCCAGGGTGCCCTCGGCCGTGAAGGTGCCGACGTGCAGCTCGTAGAAGAGCCGACCGAGCAGATCGCGCGCGTGCCAACCGGCCTCGGCGTCCGACCACCGGTACCGGGTGGCGTCGAACAGCCGGCTCGCGGCGTGGACCCCGGCCGGTTGCCAGCGGCTGCGCGGATCCGGACGGGCGGGGCCCGGCCCCTGGCCCCGGTCGAGGGCGAAGGCGTAGTCGGTGCCGTGGCCGGCCCCGGGGACCTCGCGGACCCACCAGCCGTCCGCCTCGGCGAGCATGGGGACGGCGGCCGGCCGATTGCCGGGCAGGTGCAGCGTGACGCCGCGGACGTCGGGGGACCAGAGCCTGAAGACGTGCATCCCTCCCACCCTGCCATGCGCTCCCGCCGTGTGTCCCCGCCGCGCCGCGGCCGGGTGTCGCCGCGTCGCGACTGGAGCCGTCGGTGCGAGAGCTGACATGATCACGACCATGTCGAAGAAGTCCAAGAGATCCGATCCGGCACCTGCGGCCCGGGTCGCCGACCTACTGCGCGTGGGCGAGGGCTTCGACCTGTCCGCGGTGGACACCGCCGCAACCCCCGGGTTCTCCGGGTCGAAGGCAGGGGGGAAGCGGGCGCTGGCCGACGGCGCCTCGATCCTGTCGGAGCTGCAGGAACGACTCTGGGCCTCCTCGCGCGCCGGCGACCGGCGCTCGGTGCTGCTCGTCGTGCAGGGGATGGACACCGCCGGCAAGGGCGGGATCGTGCGGCACGTGGTCGGCAGCGTCGACCCGCAGGGGGTGCGCCACACCGCGTTCAAGGCCCCGACCCCCGAGGAGCGCGCCCACGACTTCCTGTGGCGGATCCGCAGGGCGCTGCCGCAGCCCGGGGAACTGGGGGTCTTCGACCGCTCGCACTACGAGGACGTGCTGATCGTCCGGGTGCTGGGCCTGGTCCCCCACGCCACGTGGTCGCGCCGCTACGCCACCATCAACCGGTTCGAGGCCTCGCTCGCCGACCGGGGCGTCGCAGTGGTCAAGGTCATGCTGCACATCGGCAAGGACGAGCAGTGGGCCCGCCTGGCCGAACGGTTGGACCGGCCCGACAAGCACTGGAAGTACAACCCGGGTGACCTGGACTCCCGTGAGCGCTGGGAGGAGTACATGCAGGCCTACCAGGTGGCGCTGACCCGGTGTTCGACGCCCGCCGCGCCCTGGCACGTGGTCCCGGCCGACCGCAAGTGGTATGCGCGGTGGGCGGTGCAGCAGTTGCTGGTCGACGCCCTGACCCGACTCGATCCCCGCTGGCCGCCGGCCGACTACGACGTCGCCGCCGAGAGGGCGCGCCTGCGGGCTACGCGGTGACCGGCAGGGCGATCCCCACCAGGGCACCCAGCTGGCTGAGCCGCCACAGCTCGCTGCGATGGAACGAGGGGCCGCTGTCCCGCACGACGAGCAGCCCCGCCCCGGTGCCGCCGTCCATCGGGTCCGGCTCGCCGAGCGGGACCAGGGCGGCGCCGCCGGCCTGTGCCTGCGGCAGGTCGATGGCGGCCAGCCGCAGCGGTCCGGGCGGGGTGATGAGCTCGGGGTCGGGTGCGTAGTCGCTGCTGGCCAGGACCGCACGTTCGCCGTTGGCGTACTCGAGCAGGGCGGCCCAGTCGGCGCCCAGGGCCCGCGGGGCGCCGTCCACCAGGGTGCGCAGTGCGACCCTCGGCCTGGCCAGCAGTTGGGCGACCAACTCGAGGTCGCCGTGGACGTTCGTCGGCGGGACCGGATGACGGATGCCGATGACGTCGATCCCCGGCAGCGCCGAGACGGCGGCGGTGACGGAGTCCAGGTGACCGGCGTCGCGCACCCAGATCGTGACGTCGTCGAGGGCCCGGCCCGACTCACTCTCCAACACGTCCATGGCGGCGATGTCGGCACCGGAGCTACCGATGGCCGAGCTCAATCGACCCAGGGAACCGGGACGGTCGGGCAGGCTGATTCGCAGGCGGGCCATCATGGCCCCCATGGTCCAGGTTCGCCGTTCCGTGTCAATGGCTGCCCTGTTGCACCCGCGTAACGCCACGACCCGATTCGGACATCACGCCCGGGCCAGCAATGCGATCGGCAGTTCGCCGAGCAGTTCGGCGAGCTGGCAGCCACCGCCGTCGACGTCGTGACCGGTCAGCACGTCGCGCCAGCTCCCGTCCGGCAGGCCCACTGTGTGCTCCCCCCACCCGCCCCGGCGCTCGAGCGCGATCGGGAGCCGGGTCGCCACGGTGACGGCGAGGGGCTGGTCGCCGACGCCCCGGGCGAAGGCGACCGCGTTGCCCGTCGTGGTCGCCAGCGGGGTGTAGCTCGCCTCGGGTCCGACGAAGGCCTCGGGCCGCGCGGCCCGCAGCCGCAACGCCCGGGTGGTGACCAGCAGCTTCTCGGCGTCCAACGACGGCGCGTCGCCGGCCCCGTCCAGCATTCGCCGCCGGAGTTCGAAGTCGACCGGACGACGGTTGTCCGGGTCGACGAGGGACAGGTCCACCAGCTCGCAGCCCTGGTAGACGTCGGGTATCCCCGGCATGGTCAGCTGCACCAGCTTCTGCCCCAGGACGGCGACCCGGGCCGGCCCGGCGAGCTGACGGCAGAAGTCGTCGACGTCGGCGAGCAGGGTGTCGTCGGCGAGCACCGCCTCGGCGAACGCGGCGACCGCCGCGTCGTAGGGGGCGTTCGGCTGGGTCCAGCTGGTCAGCAGGTCGGCCTCGCAGGTGGCCTTGCGCAGGTAGGCGGTGAGCCGCGCGGGCGAGATCGGGCCCCGGTCCGGGTGCCAGGTGCCGACCAGGGTCTGCCACAGCAGGTAGACCGTCGCCGGGTCCGGTCCGGAGTCGCTGGTGCGGTGGCGTCCACCGGCCTCGGTCCAGCTCCGCACCGCCTCGGCCCACTCCGCGGTCAGCTCGGTCAGTGCGTACAGCCGGGCCCGCACGTCCTCGGAGCGCTTGGTGTCGTGCGTCGACAGCGTGGTCATCGTCAGCGGCCAGTCCCGCTGGATCCTCGCCGCGTAGTCGTGGAAGTTCTCCGGTGGCACCCCGACGACCCTCGGGTCCCCGCCGACCTCGTTGAGGGCGACCAACCGGGGCCAGCGGTAGAAGGCGGTGTCCTCGGCGCCCTTGGCCATGACCGGGCCACAGGTCTGCTGGAACCGCACGACGAACTCGGCCCGCCGCTGCTCGACGTGCGGCGTGGCCCTGGTGACAGGGCGGTCCAGCACCAGGTCGCGCAGCAGTTCGAGGGTGTCCTGGGACCACTCGGGCAGCCGGGACCGGGCGAGGTCCCGCGCGGCGTCCACCACCGCCTCGGTCTCGGCGCCGGCCGGTTCGCCGGGCACCACGTAGGCCCGGTACCGCTCGAAGGCCACCAGCAGCTCCACCAGGCAGGCGTGCATCTGGCGCCGGGTGTGATCGCGCAGCCGCACGTCGTCGCGGCAGATGTCGACGGCCAGGTCGACGAGCCGGGC
>CAYYCE010000052.1:1647-2459 GCA_964469635.1 uncultured Kineosporiaceae bacterium | reverse complement strand
GGGCGACCTCGGCGTACAGCGTGCCCTCGACCACCTCGCGCTTGGCGGCCTCGACCACGGCGGCGAAATCGGGGGGGTCCCCGGTCAGCTCGGTCAGCAGGGCCGCCAGCGGCGCGGCCGCCGCGGGATCGACGAACAGCCCCCCGATCCGGTGCAGGGCGTCGTAGCCCGTGGTTCCGGCACAGGCCCAGTCGTCGGGCAGCCGCTCGGAGCCCTCGAGGATCTTCTCCACCACCACCCAGGGGGCTCCGCTCGCCCGAGCCAGGCGCGCCAGGTACCCCCGTGGGTCGGCCAGGCCGTCGGGGTGATCGATCCGCAGCCCGGTCAGCTCGCCCCGGGCCACCAGATCGATCAGCAGGGCGTGCGTGGCGTCGAAGACCTCGGGCTGCTCCACCCGGACCGCGGCGAGGGTGTCGACGTCGAAGAAGCGCCGGTAGTTGAGCTCTTCGGCGCCCACCCGCCACCAGGCCAGCCGGTACCACTGCCGGTCGACGAGTTCGTTCATCGGCAGGTCCTCGGTGCCCGGGCGGAGCGGGAAGTCGTGGTCGTGGTAGCGGAGCACCGGTTCCGGGCCGGAGCGGTCGACGACGAGCTCGCCGCGCTCGAGCACGGTTCCGATGCGCTCGCCGAGCACGGGCATCAGCACGGCGCGGTGCTCGACGTTCCAGTCGACGTCGAACCAGCGGGCGAAGGGTGAGCTCGGTCCGTCGCGGAGCACCGACCAGAGCTCCTTGTTGAGGTGGACCGGTGTGGGGACGGCCATGTGGTTCGGCACCACGCGCCGCACGCAATTCATTGACGATGGCAAGCAG
>CAYYCE010000052.1:0-1637 GCA_964469635.1 uncultured Kineosporiaceae bacterium | reverse complement strand
CCATGTGGTTCGGCACCACGTCGGCCACCGCGGACAGGCCCGCCTCGCGCAGCGCCGCCGCCATCCGGTCGAAGGCCGCGCGCCCCCCGGCGGCACCGTTGAGCCGGGAGTGGTCGATCACGTCGTAGCCGTGGGCCGACCCCGGAGCCGGTTCGAGGACCGGGGACAGGTAGGCGTGCGAGACCCCGAGAGCCGCGAGGTAGTCGGCCAGTCCGGCGACGTGGTCGAAACCGAACTCGGCCCTCACCTGCAGCCTGTAGGTGGCGGTCGGGACGACGTCCGGTCGGCTCATGTCCTCTTCCTCCGGCCGGGCCGGCCCTTGGGCGCGGTCCGGGTTGGGGCCTCCGACGGTTCGGACGGTTCCGACGGTTCGGGCGGGCGACGGCGCAGCGCGGGGGTGGGCGGGGGGACGGCCCCGCGGATCGGCGTCATGGCGGGGGCCGGCTCTGGTGGGGCCTCGCTGACCTGCAGTACCACCACGGAGCGCGCGCCGACCGGCATCGTGTCGCCGGGCCCGTAGGTGTCCCCGCCCTGGACCGAGCTCTGCTCCTCGTCCGTGGTGTCGATCACGACCGACCACCAGTTGCCGTACTCCTGGGGCGGGATCTTCACGTCGAGGGTCTCGTAGTGGGCGTTGAACACCACGAGGAAGGAGTCGTCGCTGACCGGCTGGCCCCGGACGTCCGGTTCCATGATCCGGCCGCCGTTGAGGAAGACCGTCATGGCGCGGGCATAGCCGTTGCGCCAGTCGTCGTCGGTCATCTCGGTCCCCGCCGGGGTGAGCCAGGCGATGTCGCCGACCTCGCTGATGCCGCCGTGCTGGGCCGATCCCTTGAAGAACCGGCGGCGTCGGAAGACGGGGTGCTCGCGCCGGAGCCGGACCACGCGCCGGGTGAATTCCAGCAGTGCCAGCTGTTCCTCGGTGAGGTTCCAGTCGACCCAGGCCAGCTCGTTGTCCTGGCAGTAGACATTGTTGTTGCCGTGCTGGGTCCGCCCCAGCTCGTCGCCGTGGGCCAGCATCGGGACCCCCTGCGAGAGCAGGAGGGTGGTGAGGAAGTTGCGCTGCTGGCGGGCCCGCAGGGACAGCACCTCCGGATCGCCGGTCTCGCCCTCGGCGCCGCAGTTCCACGAGCGGTTGTGGCTCTCGCCGTCCGCCCCGCCCTCGCCGTTCGCCTCGTTGCGTTTGTCGTTGTAGGAGACCAGGTCCCGCAGGGTGAACCCGTCGTGGGCGATGACGAAGTTGATACTGGCGATCGGGTGCCGGCCGTCGAGCTGGTAGAGGTCCGACGAGCCGGTGATCCGGGAGGCGAACTCGCCGAGGGTGGCTGGCTCGCCGCGCCAGAAGTCCCGCACGGTGTCCCGGTACTTGCCGTTCCACTCCGTCCACAGCGGCGGGAAGTTGCCGACCTGGTAGCCGCCTTCGCCGACGTCCCAGGGTTCGGCGATCAGCTTGACCTGGCTGATCACCGGGTCCTGCTGGATGATGTCGAAGAAAGCCGACAGTCGATCCACGTCGTGGAGCTCGCGGGCCAGCGTCGCGGCCAGGTCGAATCGAAATCCGTCCACGTGCATTTCCAGCACCCAGTAGCGAAGCGAGTCCATGATGAGCTGAAGCACGTACGGGTTGCGCATGTTCA
>CAYYCE010000051.1:1033-11115 GCA_964469635.1 uncultured Kineosporiaceae bacterium | reverse complement strand
GGGGACGGCGGCGGCGCTGGCGGTGCTCGACCTGCTCGAGGACGAGGACATCCCGTCCCGCGCGGTCGAGACCGGTGCCCTGCTGCGTGGGCGGGTGATGGCGTTGCGCGAGCGGCATCCGCGGCTGGGCGCCGTCCGCGGGCACGGCCTGATCGCGGGGATCGATCTGCCCTCCAGGGCCGAGGCGACGGCGGCGTCGGAGGGGCTCAAGGCACGCGGCGTCCTGGTGGGCACGACCGGACGGCGCGGCGAGGTCCTCAAGGTGCGGCCGCCGCTGACCTGGGGCTCCGAGCACGTCGACCTGTTCGTCGACACGCTCGGCACCGTCCTGGACTAGAGCAGGTCGTGGCCCGGGCGGGCGGGCTCGGCGGGGATGGTGCCGAGCTTGCCGGCCTGGAAGTCCTCGAACGCCTGGATCAGCTCCTCGCGGGTGTTCATGACGAACGGTCCGTACGCGGCGACCGGTTCTCGGATCGGTGCGCCGCCGAGGACGAGGACGTCGAGGGCGGCGTGGCGACCCTCCTGCTGCGCGTCCGCCGTGATCGTCAGGGCATCGCCCTGGCCGAAGGTCGCGAGCTGGCCGGTGCCGACCGGGCGGTGCGCCTGCCCGACCGAGCCCGACCCCGACAGCACGTAGGCCAGGGCGTTGAAGTCGGCCCGCCACGGCAGGTGGAGCTGGGCGCCGGGCGCGACCGTCGCGTGCAGCAGCGTGATCGGGGTGTGGGTGACACCCGGCCCACTGTGCCCGTCGAGCTCACCGGCGATCACCCGCACCAGCGAGCCGCCGTCCGGGGAGCTGAGCAGGGCGACCTGACCGCCTCGGATGTCCTGGTAGCGGGGCGGGGCGAACTTCAACGAGCGCGGCAGGTTCACCCAGAGCTGGATGCCGTGGAACAGCCCGCCCGAGACCACCAACTCCTCCGGCGGGGCCTCGATGTGCAGCAGGCCCGAACCCGCGGTCATCCACTGGGTGTCGCCGTCGGTGATCCGGCCGCCACCGCCGTGGGAGTCCTGGTGCACGAAGGTGCCGTCGATGATGTAGGTGACGGTCTCGAAGCCCCGGTGCGGGTGCCAGGGAGTTCCCTTGGGCTCGCCGGGGGCGTACTCGACCTCGCCCATCTGGTCCATGTGGATGAAGGGGTCGAGGTGGCGCAGATCGACCCCCGCGAACGCCCGCCGCACCGGGAATCCCTCGCCCTCCAGACCTGAGGGCGCGGTGGTCACGGCGAGCACGGGACGCTCCGCGGCGACGCCCGCCGCGGGCTCGGTGATCCGTGGCAGGGCCAGGATGTTGTCGGTGACGACGGCTGGCATGGTGCCTCCTTTGTGGTCCGTGCCCGCTCAATGAAGTTTAATCATAAACTATTCCTACCGTCGACCCATCACGGCACCGGGCTCGCGGACATCATCGCCCAGGTCGCCGGAGATCTTCCGTCGCCCAGCCTCGCCGTCGGCTCGAGTCGGACCCCACGGGGGCACCGACCGTCAGCGCTCCCTCTCGGCGAACAGTTGCCGGTTGTAGGCCATCACCGCGTAGTCGTTGGCGGCCAACAGGTTCTCGACCCGCTCGACGAACACGGAGAAGGAGTCGTCTGACCCTTTGTAGGGTCCCTCGCCGGCATCGAACAGCCGCCGCTCCCGGGCGAGCCCGCGTCGGAGGACATCGTCGGGAGCCGCGCCGGCCGCGGTCCGTCCCAGAAGGCGGTCGGCGCCCTGTGCGACCACGACGACGAACCCGAGCAAGGCGGTGATCAGGGCCGAGTTGTGGCCGAGCCAGTTCTCGCTCTGGCGGAACGCCTGCATGACCGTGACCCCGGTGCCCGCGATCAGAGCCACCGACCACGTGACCTGGATGCCCACCAAACGGCTCTCGACCGCCAGGTTCGCCCGACGGGCTCGCTTGGCCACCGCCTTCACGTAGAGGTGCGCTCGTTGGTCGCCTGGTCGATCCGAGTTCGCTGCCACCATCAGGCCTCCCGTCTCGGGTGCGGCGCCGGCCATTCGACCACGTCGGGTGGTGTGGCACCAACGGGGTTCAGCCGGACCTGCGATCGGCGTCTGCACGACGGTCGACGCCCGGACCCGCGTGCAGACCCAGCATCGACTCGAGCTCGGTCAGCAGGGCGACGACCCGCCGCACGCCCGCCTCGTCGAGGTGCGGCACCGCCTGCCTGAGTCCGGTGTCGACCGACCGCGTGCCGCGCTCGTCGAACGTCAGACGCGCGGCGTCCGGGGAGAGCGAGACCCGGGTGCGGCGACGGTCGTCAGGGTCCTTGGCGAGGACGAAGACGCCTGCGTCCGTCATCTCCCGCACGATCGTCGACACCCAGCTCTGCGCCAGCCCCGTGGTGCGGGTGATCGTCGCAATCGTGCTCCCCGGCGTCCGCGCCACGGTCTCGATCACCGCGAGCTGGGTCATGGAGATGTCGAGGTCCCCGCCTCCCCGGCTGGCCGCCAGGGCGATCTCGCGCAGCCGCCGGGACAGGGCGTTCAGGCGGACGACGTCCACAACGACCCCCTCCGCACGCCGGATGGACCCGACCGTGATGCGCGGTCCGTCCGGGCGAGGTTAACATCTCTAGAGATACATCTCTCAAGATGCACTTCGCGCCACGACGGCTCCCTCTGCCGCGCGATGTCCGACCTTCGACGAGGGGGAGTGGAGATGAACTGGACCGACATCGGCATCTCGCTCGGTCTGGTCGTCCTGGTTCTGCGACAGCTCCGCGGACGCCGCCTGAGCATCGCCGGTCTGCTGTGGCCGGTGAGTCTCGTCCTCTGGGCGGCCTTCGACTACCTCGGCACGATCCCCGGACGGACCTCCGACATCGTGTTCACGAGCGTTCTCGCCGCGGTCGGTCTCGCCCTGGGCCTCGGCAGCGCCATGCTCACCCGCGTCTACCGCGACGACGACGAGGTGATGGTGAGGGCGCGACCGGCAGCGGCCGCGCTGTGGATCATCGGCATGTGTTCACGACTGGTGTTCGGCATCGTCGCGCTGCACGGCGGCGCCCAGGCGATCGGCCGGCTCACCGAGAGGCTCGACCTGCACTCCGTGAACACATGGTCGACCGCCTTGATCACGATGGCGCTGTGCGAGGTCCTCTCGCGCACCCTTGTGCTCGGCTGCCGCTTCCTGTCGCGGTGTGGGCCTGACGTACCAGGATGCGAAACGGCGGGTCCGGGCGGTCGGTGACCCGCTGCCCGTGAGTCCCGCTCGGTCGCGGCAGGCGACGACCAGGCGGTAGCGCGCCGGCATCCCAGTGACGCGTACTCAGCGGGGGGCGATGGTCCTTACTTGTCAATCACCGTACAAATGCCGTACATTCAGAGCTGTCGAGAGCGGAGACAGAGATGGCTACGAAGACCCGTCGGATCGAGATGCGCGCAGACCAGGACAGCGAGGAACGGATCACCCAGGCTGCGAGCCTGCTGGGGCAGTCCATGTCCGCCTTCGTGCTCGGCGCTGCCCGGCGCGAGGCCGACGCCGTGCTAGCCCGCGCGGACACCACCCTGATGGCACACGAGCAGTTCGATCTGCTGCTGAGCTCCCTAGATACGGCGGACGAGGCGCCCCACCTTCGGGCCGCAGCGAGGGCACCAAGGAGGGTCGCCCGCGCGTGAGCGACTACATCTGCGTTGCGCTGGGCCCCGACCATGAGGTCGAGGCCTTCCGCTGCGGCAAGCCGCCCCTGGACGACTGGCTCCGCGGCCAGGCACTACGGGCCCAGACCGCGGGCACCGCCCGCACCTACGTCTGGACCCAGGCAGGCAGTCCGGAGGTGCTCGCCTACTACTCGATCGCGCCCACCCAGGTCGCCCGCAAGGAGGTGACGCGGTCGCTGGCCGGCGGCTACACGGTCATCCCGGGCTATCTACTCGCCCGACTGGCCCTCGACGAGCACCTGCACGGCCAGGGCATGGGCAGCGAACTCCTGGTAGATGCCCTGGAACGGATCGTCGAGGCCGCGCGCACGGGGGGCGGCCGGCTGATCGTCGTCGACGCCATCGACGACGAAGCGCACACCTTCTACTGCCGGCACGATTTCGTGCCGATCACCGGGAGCATGCGGCTCTACCTCAAGGTCGCCACAGCCGAGGCGGTGCTGGGAATTAGGCCGTAGTCGGGGCCGAGGCGATTTCGCGCTGAGCGTCCAGCGTGGGCCCGGCGTACCAATGCGAAACGGCGCGTCCGGGTGCCGGGCGATCCCCTGCCGGTACACCTGGCAAAGCCGCAGCGTCGCACCGGGCCCCAATTCTGACAATCGCTCATACACCGCAAATCGTCATGGCACCTCTGCACGTCGCTGCCTGTGGCGAGCCTGTGTCGCTTGCCAGCGACGACGAAGGGCCGGCCGGAACACCGGCCGACCCGTCATTTCGCACATTGCGTCAGGTAGTGGGGCGGGTGGGGCTTGAACCCACGACCGACGGATTATGAGCACTTCGGGCCCGAGCGCTGTGCTCACCTGCAAAGCCGCAGGTCGCCGCGGAGCGTCGAGGGTCGAATCCTCTCCTGTTCCCCGTTGACCCCACGGGTGTCGAACTGACGGTGGCGAGTGCCCCGCAGGTCGTCGGGGGCGGGCTGCCGCAGCGGTACGCTGACGGGCGTCGCAGGTGCCCGTGAGTCGGGAGGGGTGGTGGCTGGTGTTCGACATCGTCGAAGAGAAGCGCAGCCAGGTCGAGGCCCTTTGCCGAGAACTCGGTGTCCGTCGGCTCGACGTGTTCGGTTCGGTTCTCGACGACTCCTTCGATCCAGTGACCAGCGACATCGACGTTTTGGTCGACTTCGCCGATCGTCCCGATTTCGACCATTTCGGTGCCTATTTCGGCCTCAAGGAGGGTCTCGAAGCGCTGTTCGGGCGTCCGGTGGACCTGATCAGCGTCAAGGGCATTCGCAATCCCTTCTTCCGCGCCCAGGTGATGCGCACCCGGAGGCCGGTCTATGCGGCCTGACGACCCGAGGACGTACCTCTGGGACGCGCTGCAGGCTGCGGAACTGGTCCGGCGGTTCACCTCCGGTCGTTCCTTAGCCGAGTACGAGGGCGATCCGATGCTCCGGTCCGCCGTCGAGCGTCAGTTGGAGATCATCGGGGAGGCATTGAACCAACTGTCCAAGGCGGATCCGCAGATGGGTGCGGCAATCCCGGACCTGTCGCGCATCGTGGCGTTCCGGAACATCCTGGTCCACGGTTACGCGGTGGTGGACAACGCACTGGTCTGGCAGCTGCTCGACGACCGGTTGCCGGCGTTGGAGCGAGTCGTGCGGGGACTTCTTCCCGACGAGCCGTAGTCCGGTTCCGGATCGAGATCGTGGTGGGGCGGGTGGGGCTTGAACCCACGACCGACGGATTATGAGTCCGCTGCTCTGACCGGCTGAGCTACCGCCCCCCCTATCGGAACTCGGGTCAGCCTATCGGCCGGGATTCGCCGCGGGCGCTGCCAGCGGCTCAAGTGCCGGGCTCCCCGGTGTCGAGGACTTCGTGACGGCACTGGGAGGAGTCGATGGCGGGTCGGTACGCGGCGTCGCGGCGTCGCGCCCTGTCGACCTGGGTCGCTACGGTCGTCGGTGTCGTCACGGCGCTGGGAACCCTGCAGCTGGCCCATCTGGCCGGCCCGACCGGCCCGACCGGCCCGACCGGCCTTGCCGGCCTGGCCGGCCCGACCGACCTGCCCGACCGGACCGAGGCGACCCGACCGGCCGGCGCGCGGGTCTCCGACGACTCGCTGCGGGCGGTGGCGCCGCCGTCGCGACCAGCCACGGCCACGCCCGCGCCCACCGGCCGGACGGTCCAGGTGCACTACGCCGCCCCCCGGCGCACGCCGTCCGGGGCCATCGACGTCACCCGGACCCTCGACGAGATCGTCGCGCGGGGATCGACGGTGTACTCGTACCTGATCTATTCGCGCGCCGGATACCGGTCGGCCCAGGACTGGTCGAGGCTGCCGGCCTTCCTCGTCGCGGCCCGGGCCCGGGGGATCGGGGTGCAGGTCACGCTGACCCCACCGTCCTCCACGTCCTCCGACGGGGCCCCCTGCAGCGCCGATCTGCTGTCGCCCTATCGGGGCGACTACGAGGCGTGGATGAGGGAACTCGGCAGGCTCGCACGGCGACACCCCAACCTGCTCGCCGTGGTGATGGACGACTACGCCTACTCCGCTCCCGGCGGCATGGGGGCGACCTGCTCCACGTTCCCCCGGGGCACCCTCACCCGATGGAGGCGAACCCTGCGCACCTATGCCCACCGGCCGATCCCGGTGCTGCCGGTGCTGTACCTGCACGACCTGACCGGCCCCGGGGCGATCTACGCCGCCATCGCCCGCGAGGCTCCCGTGGTGGTCTGGCCCTACACCTCGATCGGCAGCGGCCGGATGACCGCGCAGTACGCCGCCATCCGCGCCGTGCACCCCGAACTCGCGATCTATGTGTTGGTCTACGCCGCTCCCTACAAGGGTGACGCCCCCACCGTGGCGACGGTGCATCGGGAGGTCGCCGCGGCCCGAGCGCTCGGGGCCGCGGGCGTGGTCATCTACCAGGAGCCGCTGTTCTGAGCGGTCAGTGGCCGCGCGCGACCCAGGCGTCGTAGTCGGGTGCCTCGGAGCCGATCGTGGTCCCGCCCCCGTGCCCGGTCAGCACCCGGGTCGCGCCGTCCAGCGACAGCAGCCGGGTCCGGATCGAGTCCAGGATCTGCGGGAAGCTGCTGAACGAGCGCCCGGTGGCGCCCGGCCCGCCGTGGAACAGGGTGTCCCCGCTCAGCAGCACGCCCGCCTCCGGAGCGTGCAGGCACACCGCGCCGGGGGAGTGCCCGGGGGTGTGCAGCACCTCGAGGTCGAGCCCGGCCACACTCACGCGTTGCCCGTCGGCCAGCGGCTTCGGTTCGGCGTCCGGATGGACGACGTCCCACAGCATCCGGTCGGCCGGGTGCAGCAGCACAGGGGCCCGCCGCGCCGTGGCCACCGCGATCGCCGCGTTGATGTGGTCGTTGTGCCCGTGCGTGGACACCACCGCGCGCAACTCCCGGTCGCCGACGGCCGCCAGGATGGCGTCGGCGTCGTGGGCGGCGTCGACGACGATCACCTCGGCGTCGTCGCCGACCAGCCAGACATTGTTGTCGACCTCGAAGTCCTGGCCGTCCAGGCTGAAGATCCCCGAGGTGACGACCCGCTCGAACCGAACCGCGGATCCCCCGCTCACCAGACCACCACCGAGCGCAGCACGTCGCCGCGATGCATCTTGGCGAAGGCGTCCTCGACGGCGTCGATCGCGATGGTCTCCGACACGAACCGCTCCAGCGGCAGGCGGCCCTGCAGGTACAGGTCGATCAGCGTGGGGAAGTCCCGCGAGGGCAGGCAGTCCCCGTACCAGGACGACTTCAACGAACCGCCGCGGCCGAAGACGTCGAGCAGCGGCAGGTCCAGCCGCATGTCCGGAGAGGGGACGCCGACCAGGACCACCGTCCCGGCCAGATCGCGGGCGTAGAAGGCCTGCTGGTAGGTCTCGGGTCGTCCGACGGCGTCGACGACGACGTCCGCGCCGTGCCCGCCGGTCAGCTCGCGGATCCGCTCGACGGCGTCCTCGGTGCCCGAGTTCACCGTGTGGGTGGCCCCGAAGTCCTTGGCCCACTCCAGCTTCCGGTTGTCGATGTCCACCGCGATGATGGTGCGCGCCCCGGCCAGTCGTGCTCCCGCGATCGCCGCGTCGCCCACCCCGCCGCACCCGATGACGGCCACCGTGTCGTCGCGCCCGACGTCGCCGGTGTTCATCGCGGCGCCGAGGCCCGCCATCACCCCGCACCCCAGCAGGCCCGCCACGTGTGCCGGCGCCTTCGGATCCACCTTGGTGCACTGTCCGGCAGCCACCAGGGTCTTGTCGGCGAAGGCGCCGATCCCCAGGGCGGGCGACAACTCGGTGCCGTCCTCGAGCGTCATCCGCTGGGTGGCGTTGTGGGTGGCGAAGCAGTACCAGGGCCGGCCGCGTCGGCAGGCCCGGCACTGGCC
This sequence comes from uncultured Kineosporiaceae bacterium, assembly GCA_964469635.1. GTDB lineage: Bacteria > Actinomycetota > Actinomycetes > Actinomycetales > Kineosporiaceae > JADJPO01. The sequence goes on along the minus strand of CAYYCE010000051.1, from coordinate 3,117 downwards.
GCAGACGGCGCGCCAGTTGAGGATCACGTAGTCCCCGGGAGCCACGGATCTCACGCCCGGCCCGATCGCGTCGACGATGCCCGCCGCCTCGTGACCGAGCAGGAACGGGAAGTCGTCCGAGATGGCGCCCTCGCGGTAGTGCAGGTCGGTGTGGCAGACCCCGCAGGCCCGCACGTTCACCGTGACCTCACCGGGGCCCGGATCGGGGACGAGGATGGTCTCCACCGTCACCGGCGCGCCCTTGGCGCGTGCCACCACACCCTTGACCTTGCTGGCCATCTGCTGCCTCCCGACGACGACGGGCCCGCGATCACACCAGACCCTAGGGGATGGGATCCCGGCAGGCGCGAGGGGAGGCGTCCGACGGCGGCCGTCCCCGCGGCCGCACGGGAGACCGTGACGGCCTCAGAAGCGCAGCGGTCTCGGCGGCGCCGACATGGTGGCCTTGGGGCACTGGCCCAGCGTCAGGTCGCCGAAGCCGAGTGCCTCGTTGGTCAGCGACTCGACCGTCCACCCGAGCTCCTGGCCGCGCCGGGTGATGGTGACCCGGTAGATGGTGATCTCGTACTTGGTGGGCGTGCCGTAGGCGACCTGGATGCTGCCGATCAGCTCCGAGGTGCCCTGCTCGGTGGCGCTGCGCCACGGGCTGTCATAGCGCTTCCACAGGCTGGGCTCGCCGAGCCACAGCCCGTCGGATCCGACGCTGTTCAGGGACAGCTCGACCAGGATGGAGCTGGCCGCCTCCTCGGGGACGATCGCCGCCGGCCGGATCACTTGGGAGATGACGTCGTCGTCGTAGGCGGCATCGACCGAATCGACACCCGGGGCGTCCTTCACGATGTCCTCCTCGTCCCGCCGGCCGGCGTCCTCGGCCGTACTCCTGGTGCTCCATCGGCGTGCCGTACCCACACCTGGACCCCCTGACCGGGTGATGATGGCCCCGTGCGAGCGGCCGTCCCGATCACGAGGTGGTGTTCGAAGGGCGGGTGGTGCACAATGGGCCCCGGTTCATCGGCAGCCAAGCGCGCGTCGAGGTCGTTGGGGAAGACGCACCTCGGTCGGCGAAGGAGGCTCTGATGGCCGGTGTGACCACGCGCGGCGTCCTGTTCGTTCACTCGGCGCCGCGTGCGTTGTGCCCGCACATCGAGTGGGCAGCGGGGGGTGTTCTGGGCGTTCGCCTGTCCCTGGACTGGATCGTCCAGCCGGCGTCGTCCGGCATGCTGCGCACCGAGCTGTCCTGGCAGCATGCGCCGGGCACCGGTCCCAAGCTGACCTCCGCCCTGCGCGGCTGGGCCCACCTGCGCTATGAGGTGACCGAGGAACCCAGCCCCGGCGTGGACGGCGGCCGGTGGAGCCACACCCCCGAGCTGGGCATCTTCCACGCCGTCACCGACGCCTACGGCAACGTCGTCGTCCCCGAGGACCGGGTGCGCTCGGCGATGCACGCCGAGAACTCCGAGGCGATGATGGCCGAACTCGATCTGGCACTCGGCCGGGCCTGGGACGAGGAACTCGAACCCTTCCGGTACGCCGGTGAGGGGGCGCCGGTGCGCTGGCTGCACCGGGTGGGGTGACGATCAGGCGGTCCGGAACACCAACGCCACGTTGTGGCCGCCGAACCCGAACGAGTTGTTCAGGGCCGACAGGTCGCCCTCGCCGAGGGGCCGCGGCTCCTTGCGGACGACGTCCAGCGGCACCTTGGGGTCGAGGTCGTCCACGTTGATCGTCGGCGGCACCTGCCGGTGGTGCAGCGTCAGGACGGTGAACAGGGACTCCAGGGCCCCCGCAGCGCCCAGCAGGTGACCGGTCATCGACTTGGTCGCCGTCACCGCCACGCCGTCCGCGGCCTCACCCAGGACGGCGCGGATCGCGGCGGCCTCGGCGAGGTCGCCGGCCGGGGTGGACGTCGCATGCGCGTTCAGGTGGGCGATGTCGGACGGCGCGAGGTCGGCCTCGGCGAGCGCGGCCGCCATCGCCCGGGCGGCCCCGGTGCCATCGGGATCGGGGGCGGCGATGTGGTGGGCGTCCGAGGTGAGTCCGGCCGAGACCACCTCGCCGTAGATCGTGGCGCCCCGGGCGCGGGC
>CAYYCE010000051.1:0-1023 GCA_964469635.1 uncultured Kineosporiaceae bacterium | reverse complement strand
GTTTGGTCCCGAGACAATTGGTGACGAACAGGATCGGCTGCGCGACCGACGCCGCGTCTGCCGTCATTCCGTATCCCAAAAACTCGGCCAGCGGAGTCGCGCCGCGCGCAGCGGCGTGTTCCGCCGCCTCCAGGACGAGCACCGCAGCGCCCTCGCCGATCACGAAGCCGTCGCGGGCTGTGTCGTAGGGGCGTGAGGCCGTCTCCGGGGAGTCGTTGCGCGTCGACAGCGCCTGCATGGCGGCGAATCCGGCGATCGGCAGTGGGTGGATGCACGCCTCGGTCCCGCCGGCGAGCACGACGTCGGCGCGTCCGCGGCGGATCATGTCGAGGGCGTGGGCGACGGACTCGGCGCCGGAGGCACATGCCGAGACCGGCGTGTGGACGCCGGCGCGGGCCCCGAACTCGAGACTCACCGAGGCGGCCGGGCCGTTGGGCATCAGCATCGGCACCGTCAGCGGGAATACCCTGCGAGGTCCCTTCTCCCGCAACGTGTCGTACGACGTGAGCAGCGTCCAGACGCCGCCGATCCCGGAGGCGATGACCACGCCCAGGCGGTCACCGTCGAGTTCTGGTGCCCCGGCGTGCTGCCAGGCCTCGCGGGAGGCGACCAGGGCCATCTGACCGGTGGGGTCGAGGCGCTGGGCCTGGCCGCGCGAGAGCACCTCGGTGGTCGGCACGGCCAACTGTGCGCCGAAGGTCACCGGAAGGTCGTACTGGCTCGCCCAGTCCTGCTCGAAGGGGCGGGCGCCCGAGGTGCCCGCGAGGGCGGCCTGCCAGGTGTCGGCGACGTTTCCGCCCAGGGGTGTGGTGGCCCCCAGTCCGGTGACGACGACGCGCCTCGGTGTGCCGCTGGCCATGATGGGTGCTCCTCGGTTCGTGGTCAGACAATCGGTCGATACGGCTGCCGGGACCGGTCCGGACTCCTCCGTCCCGGCCCCGGCAGCGATCGGTCGTTCTCAGGCGGCCTGGTTGTTCTTGATGTAGTCCAGGGTCATGTACCAGGCGTTGATGATGCGCTGGA
>CAYYCE010000050.1:0-11419 GCA_964469635.1 uncultured Kineosporiaceae bacterium | reverse complement strand
TGTCGGTGTGGCGCACCCAGCGCACCGCGTAGGCCACGACCAGGACGGCGCCGATAGCGTAGGCCAGGACCGCGAGCCCGGCTCCCAGTCCGCGGGCGAGGCCCAGCAGGGCGCTCAGGTTCCCCGGGTTGTCGTAGGTGGCGACCGCGACGATCGCGGTACCCATCACCGACGCGAACCACCCCGGATGCAGGTCGCGCACGCGGGAGGGAGGGATAGCGGGGTTCCCCGTCGGAGACGGCGCACCGACAGGTGCGGTCGGGACAGCAGCGGGAACGGTCTGCCCGGTGGCATGGGTGCTCACGGTAGGGCTCAACTCTCCGTCGGCGTGGTCGTGTCCTCGAGCTCGAGGGTCACGTTGCTCAATGTGAACTCGGCGGCCAGGGCGGCCTTGACCGCGGTGGCGACCTGTTGGGCCTGGTGCAGGGTGGGTTGGCCGGCCACGACGACGTGCGCCGAGGCGGCGGGGACGTCGGAGGCCAGGTTCCACAGGTGCAGGTGATGGACGCCGACCACCCCGTCCACTTTGCCCATCGCGGCCAGGACCGCCTCGGGGTCCAGGCTGCGCGGGACGCCCTCCATCAGGACGTGGGTGGACTCACGCAGCAGCCCCCACCCGGTCCACAGCACCAGGGCAGCGGTGGCCATCGAGACGATGGTGTCGGCTGCGGCCCACCCCCACACCCAGATCGCGACCCCGGCCAGGAGCGCGCCCAGGGACCCGGCGGCGTCAGTGGCCAGGTGCACGAACGAGGCCCGCATGTTCAGGCTCTCCCCCTGTGCCCGGTGGATCATGATCGCGCTGCCGGCGTTGACCGCCAGGCCCAGGGTGGCGACCGCGGCGAGTCCGGCGCCCTGGACGGGCACCGGATCCCCGAGGCGGGTCACGCCTTCGACGAGGATCCACGCCCCGGCGGCAAGCAGTAGCAGGGCGCTGACCTGGGCGGCCATCACCTCGGCCCGGGCGAACCCGAAGCTGTGCCGGGCAGAGGCCGGGCGGGCGGTCAGGACCACAGCCCCCACGGCGATGCCGAGGCCGGCGACATCGGAGACCAGGTGCGCGGCGTCGGCGAGCAGCGCCAGCGACCCGAACACGATCCCGCCGATGACCTCGACGACGAGCAGGGCGGTGTTGACACCCAGGGCCCAGCCCAACGCCCGGCGCTGGCCGGGGCGGGCGATGTCGGCGGCGTGCTCGAAGGCGTGCCCGGCCGGAACAGCCGGTGGCACCGAGTCGGCTGCCATGTCAGCGGTGTCCATCGAGGTGGGGCCGATCATGCGAGAGGGCTGCGACCCGGGCGTGGTGGTGGTGAGCGTAGTAGTGGCGCACCCGGGGGGCCATCTTGACGTAACCGATCATCAGCATGACCTGGAAGATCGGCATCGTGGCCGCCGGAACCGCCACCAGCGGCGAGAACGCGGTGGCTGCAATCGCGATCGCGGTCGCGGTGTTCTTCCCGGCCGAGGCGAACACCACGGCCATGTGTTCGCCGTAGGACAGCCCGATCCGCCGGTTGAGCCAGGTCGCCAGGCCCAACGTGGCGGCCATGAACAACGCGTTGGGGATCAGCAGGAGCAGGACCGTCTGCCAGCGGGCCACGATCATGTCGGCCTTGGCCAAGAAGATCAGGAAGATGATCGCGAACATCGCCATCATCGACGCCGCGGAGAACACCGGCTGCAGCCGGGACAGCACTGGGGCACCGCGCCAGCGGACGATGCCTTTGCGGGTCAGCCATCCGGCGAGCATCGGGGCGATCAGGACCGTCAGGATCGAGCCCATCATCGCGGCCAGGGGAACGGGGACGTCGTAGCCGGCGGCGAAGATCATCATCCATACCGGGACCGCGACGACAGCGACCACGAAGCTGAAGGCGACGATGACCGTGGCCAGTTCCACGTCGCCCTTGGCCAGGCCGGTGTAGGCGATGGACATCGACGAGCACGGCACCACCATGACCAGCAGGAACCCCAACGCGAGCAGCGGGTCGTGCAGGAACACCCGGACCAGGACAAGACCGACCAGGGGTGCCCACACGAAGTTGTAGACCAGCGCCAACCCCAGTCCCCGCACGTTGCGGCCGGCTCGGACCAAGGCCTCGACCCGCAGGTTGACCATCATCGGGTAGATCACCAGGAACACCGCGACCGTGGTCAGGGTCCCGATCCCGTCCGTGTGCCGTCCGGCCCACTCCCGCAGCGGGTAACCGACGGACAGGCCGGCCATGATCGCGCCCATCGCGTACAGCATCAGCCACCTGCTCAGATGCTGCTGCAGGCGCACCGCCGAGCCCTCGTGGTGCGCGGCAGGGTGGAGCCCAGCAGGTGTATGCCGGGTGGTCTCCATCAGGAGGTCAGTGACTCCAGGAGCTCGCGCACCTTGGCCGGGGCCGGTACCCGACCGGACAGGACGACCTTCTCGTCGACAACCAGACCGGGGGTGGACATGATGCCGTAACCCATGATCGCGGCGTAGTCGGTGACCTTCTCGAACTGGGCGTCGATCCCCAGGTCGGCGACGGCCTGCCGGGTGACGCGCTCGAGGTTGACGCAGTTGGTACAGCCGGAGCCGAGGATCTTGATGATCATGGCGGGTTCTCCTTCTTTCGGGGGTGATGGGGCCTTTCGGGGGTGATGGGGCGCGGGTGGCGGACGTCAGGCCAGGACCGCGTTGAAGAGGTAGCCCACGGCGATGATTCCGGCGCCGGTGACGGCGATGAAGGTGACGATGAGCGGGGGTTTGAGGACGCGGCGCAACAGGATCATCTCGGGCAGGCTGAGCGCCACGACGGCCATCATGAAGGCGAGCAGGGTGCCCATCGGCAGGCCCTTGTCATGCAGGGCCTGCACCAGCGGCATGACCCCCGCGGCGTTCGAGTACAACGGCATGGCGACCAGCACGGCGATCAGGACGGCGAAGGGGTTCCCGGCGCCGGCATACTGGGTGAAGAAGTCCTGCGGTGCCCAGCCGTGGATGGCTGCGCCCAGGGCGATCCCGACCAGCAGGTACGGCCAGATCTTGCGCAGGATCACGCCGACCTCCTCCACGCCCATCTGGATCCGGTCCTCCCAGGTCAACCCGGCGGCAGGGTCGATGACCTGCCCGCCCAGGCGGGTCTCGAAGACGAAGGGCTCGACCCACCGCTCGAGCCTCAACCGACCCACGACGAACCCGGCCACGATGGCGATGACCAGGCCCGCGCCGACATACAGCAGGGTCGGTCCGATCCCGAACATGCCGAACAGCAGACCGATGGCGACCTCGTTGACCAAGGGGCTGGCGATGAGGAAGCTCATGGTGACCCCCAGCGGGACCCCGGCAGCGACGAACCCGATGAAGGCCGGGACGGCGCTACACGAGCAGAACGGGGTGATCACGCCGAGGCCGGCGGCCATCACGTTGCCGACCCCCTCGCGCTTGCCGCCCAGCAGCGCCCGGGTGCGTTCGACGCTCATGAACGAGCGCAGTACGGTGACAACGAAGATGACCCCCACCAGCAGCAGCGCGATCTTGACCGAGTCGTAGAAGAAGAAGTGCACGCCCGAGCCCAGCTGGCTGGTCCGCTCGAGTCCGACGACGTCGTACACGAGCCAGTCCCACAGCGGCAGGTTCACCTCGTACAGGGCGAACCACCCCAGCGCCGCCCCCGCCAGAGCGACCCACCGCCGGGTCGGCGTCGTGGGGAGCAACCGCGCGGTGACGCTCACGCGGTCACCGCCGCCACCGCTGCCACCGCTGCGTCCGGCAGCGCCGCGCGCATCCGCTCGGCCGCGTCGGGTGCCAGCGCATAGTCCACCCAGCGCCCCCGCCGGCTCGTGGTGACCAGACCCGCCTCACGGAGCACCTTCAGGTGGTAGCTGAGCAGGTTCCCCGCGATCGGGACCCGCTCCTGGAGCTGGCACACGCACCGTGGCTCACCCGCCAATGTCGCCAGCACCGTCCACCGGATCGGATCCGCGACGGCCTGCAGCACCACGAGCGGTTCGGCCGACTCGAAGGCACTCATATCAACGTAGATTGAATCAGTCACAGTTGAAATATAGCACCCGCCGCTCATCCATGACCGGCAGGACCAGAGGTCCGGACGTGCGATACGTCCCCTCCGGTGCCGCCCACCCCCACCAGAACCATGAGCGAGGAAGCAGCTGAGCCGGCCCCGCCTACCTGACCAGGTCCCAGGCGATCTTCGCGGCTATCACCCAGAGCAGGGCACCGATGAAGCGTTTGAGCTGGACGCCGGTGATCTTGGCCTGCATGAGACGCGAACCGGCCAACGAGCCGGCCGCCGCGAGCGCCGCCATGGTGAGCAGGAACACGGGGTCGAGCCCGCCCAGCGCGACGTGACCCAGGAATCCCGACAGCGACGAGAAGACCACGGCCAACGCGGTCGTCCCGGCCGCGAGCTTGGTGTCGAGCCCCAGCCAGGTCAGGCCGGGCAGGATGATGTTGCCCCCGCCGACCCCGAGCAGCCCGCCCAGGAACCCCGCCACGCTGCCCACGCCGGCGCCGACGGCGGCCTCGGCCCCCACGGCCCGCTCGCGCGGCGCCCCTCGGGGCCGGTAGAGGAGCATCATCGCGCCCGCGAACACCAGGAATCCGACGAAGAGCGCCAGCAGCAGGTCACGGTTGACGCGGACCGTGAGGGCGGCACCGAGCGGGGCCAGGACCACCGCGGCGACGAGCACAGGTATGCCGGCTCGCCAGTCGATCAGCCTGGCGCGTGCGTAGCTGATCGTCGCAGCCGACAGGCTGGCCGCGTTCAGCAGCAGCGCCGTGGACGTCGCCTCCCCCAGCGGCACCCCGAGGTAGTAGAAGAGCGGAACGAACAGGAACGCGGCCCCCAGGCCGGCCATCGCCATGACGCCGGAGCCCACGAAGACGGCGACCCCGCCGACGATGTACAGCACCATGGGTGTCCAGACCCGGAGCCGTCTTCAGCGGGGGTAGCCCGAGCAGGCGGCGCAGACGATCTCGCCCTCCGCCACCCGAGCGTACGGTTCGGCGACCAGCTCGCCGCAGCCTGGGCAGACGAGGAAGCGGACGACCTCCTCGGGTTCGCTCCACTCGCGCGGCTGGACCGGTCCGACCGTCATGATCTGCTCGGCCGGCGCGTCCCAGATGAGGGTGACGACTTCCATCTGCTCATCCTCGGGGATCTGCGTGGGCGGCACGCCCGCAGCGCGCTTCTGCATGAACGCCGAGGCCTTGATCTGTGGCTGAAGCGTGGGCCGGTAGGCCACGCGCACCGCGCGGTTCGCGGCCTTGTCGACCAGTGTGACGGCGAACTTGCCCTCACCGGTCTTCTCGATGTTCCCCTTGCCGAACGTGCAGCCGGTCGTGAACTGGATGCCGTCGCCGAAGCAGGTGCCCCCGTGGTGCTCGCCCGTCTCGATGACCGCGTGAAGCTGCTTCGCCCCGGCTCGGGGGACCCCCAGAGCCTCCATCGCCGCGAGGCCCAGCCGCACCCCGGCAGCGCTGGCCCAGCACCTGTGTCCGTGGAAGGCGAGGGCTTCGGCCAGGATCGTGGTCTCGTTCACGGGGGGGCTCCTTGGATCACGGCGTAGCCGGGCTGCTCTGCGAGACCACGGATCGTCGGGGCCAGCCAGGACCGTGGCCCCATCGGGGGTCCAGGCCCAGTCATGGGGACCGCCCCGCCGTCCAGAGGTCGCCTTTTGGCCAACGTAGCACTCGACGTGGCGTACCGGCCCGTACGCGGGAGGTCCCCGAGGTCCAGGTCCTCCCCGATCGGGCAACGCAGAGCGCGGTCCGCGCCGGCCGTTGGGGGCAGCCCTCACCCCGGGTGTTGCGGCATATCCGCGTGCCGCCCGAGCCCGGATCCAGATCCAGCTCGTGGTGAGCCGGGTGTTCGGCGGCAACCCTTCGGGCGCTCCGTTGTCGCCGTGACGCGAAGGAGCTACTCGGTCACCGTGATCTTGTCCACATCGCCGGTTGAGGCGTCGGGGCCGACAATGACCAGGGCCTCCCCCGGATCGGTCCGCAACGCACTGGTGCGGTCGTAGTACGAGAGCTGCTCAGGGGTGACCGTGAAGCGTGCGGTGCCGGTGGCGCCGGGATCCAGCTCGAGGCTCACCCAGTCTGCGAGCTCTCGCAAGGGCCGCGTCACGTCGGCAACGAGATCGCGCAGGTAGAGCTGGACGACCTCCCGCCCGGGGCGTGAACCGGTGTTGGTGACATCGATACGCGCCTCGATCGACCCGCCGTGCAGTGACATCTCGTGAGCGGACAGCCGCAGTGGCCCGAAACCGAATGTCGTGTAGGTCAGCCCCCATCCGAACGGGAGTCGTGGCGTCGCCAACGCGTCGAGGTAGCGACCGTTGACCGGGTCATCCACCGCCTCTATGGGACGGCCGGTGGGACGGGCAAGCGTGCTTGAAGGAAGGTGTCCGACGCTGCGGGGAAACGCCATCGGCAGACGCCCGCCGGGCGATCGGTCGCCGAACAGGGTTTCCACCAGGGCCGGCCCTGCCTCGACCCCGGGGTGCCAGGCGATCAGGACTGCGTCGGCAAGGTCCAGTACCTCGCCGAGGTCAAGCGGCCTACCCGTGAACACCACAACGACAAGGGGCTTGCCGATTCCGGCGATCGCGCGCAGGACATCGAGCTGACCCGGTGGCAGGCCGATATCGGTGACGGAGTTGGCCTCGCCAGATCGCGAGGGGTGCTCGCCGACGAGTGCGAGGGTGATGTCAGTGTGTCGGACCAGGTGCAGCGACCGGTCACTGAAGCGGCCGTCGTCGACGATCACCTTGTCCCGCAACCGAGCCCGTATGGCGGCTGCCGGGCTGGCGACGTCCTCCCCCCGGCCGTCCAGGGACCAGGTGCCCAACAGCGCCTCCCCCTCCTCGACGAACGGTCCGGTCAGCAGGACGCGACCCGGATCCGGGGCCAGCGGGAGAGTGCCGTTGTTGGCGAGCAGGACCAAGGACGAGGCGGCCGCAGCTCGGGCCAGAGCTCGGGTGGCCACCAGGGGGTCCGGGGCTCCAAGGTCCGACCACGCGGCAAGAACCTCAGGAGCCGCGGACCGGGGCCCTTCACCGGGGGCCGTTGCGGCAGTCGATCCGGCATAGGGCCGTTCAAACAGCCCGAGCCTCAGCTTGAGCCGGAGGATCCGACGTGCGGCATCGTCGACCAGGGCGACCGGCACCTGCCCGGCTTCGACAAGCCCGGCGAGATGTGCCGAGTACGCGCCGGAGACCATGTCGATGTCCACGCCGGCCGTGATGGCCTGGGCTGCCGCATCCCGGTGGTCGGTGGCGACGCCTTGGTCAACCAGCTGGCCAACGCCGTCCCAATCGGCCACGACGACACCGTCGAAGCCCCATTCGTCCTTGAGCACCTCACGAAGGAGTCGGCCGTGGGCGTGCATCGGGACACCGTCAACATCGGTGAAGGCCGCCATGACGGTGGCGCACCCGGCCTCGACGGCGGCGCGGAACGGCCTGAGATGAACGTTGCGCAGAGTGTTCTCGCCGACGTGGACGGTCCCGTAGTCTCGGCCGCCTTCGACCATGCCATAACCGACGAAGTGCTTGGCGCAGGCCGCGATCGCCCCCGCGCTGCCCTGCCGGACCGCGCCCGCGACGTCGTCTCGGCGACCGAGGGAGTCGCCGGCGTCGCCGGCGTCGTCAGCGGGCCGGCCGAAGCTGTCACCCTGGAGGCCACGCACCATCGCTGCGCCGAGCCGTCCGGCGAGCACCGGCGCCTCCCCCAGCGACTCAGCGACCCGGCCCCACCGTGGCTCCTCGGAGATGTCCAGCATCGGCGCGAACGTCCAGGCGACCCCGTCCAAGCTCGCCTCGGCAGCGGCGACCCGGGCGGTACGGCATACGAGGTCCTCGTCCCAGGTGGCGGCCAGACCGAGCGGGATCGGGAAGACGGTGCGGTGCCCGTGGATCACGTCCCGCCCGAACAGCAGTGGGATCCCCAGCCGGGACTCCTCGACGGCAGTCCGCTGTGCTGCATCGACGGCGGCGACACGGATGCCGGCGTCGCGTTCGTTGCCTGCCGTGGCCCCGCTGGCGATCAGGCTGGACCCGACGCTGCCGCTGCGGATGAGCTCCAGGTCGGCTGTGGGGTCGAGGTTGGCAACCTGGTGGGTCTGCCCCACCTTCTCGGCCAGGGTCATCTCGGACAGCAGGGCCTCGACCCGCCGCTCCAGCGGGAGGTCGGTCCGCAACCACAGCCGATCGGTGCCGCCCGGGGTCCCGCCGGGGCCGGATGGTGTTGTCATCTCACGACACCTGGATCTCGAGGCGGTTCTGGCCGGTGCCCTTCATGCCGTCCTTGACCAGCGCCATGTCCACGGCGACACCAGCGGCGCGGTAGGGGTTCGACAGCGGTGTCATCGCCAGCGCGACGCCGTTCAGCGCCACCCTCATGGGTCCGACGCCGCGAGGGCCGACCCTGAACGAGAGGTCCACCGGTCTGCCGTCCAGCGGGACGGTCGCCCGCAGCCCGTCCAGAGCAGCGGCGAGCACGGGGTCGATCTCCAAGAGGTCGCCGCGCCGGCGAACACCGAGGAGGCACTCGACGACGAGGCGTAGGAAGATGCCCGGGCCCGAGGAGTAGACCCGCCAGCCTCCCTCGAGCGGCACCGTGCCATCCCTTACCTCGCCGTAGTGTTCGGCGGCCTCGTAGCGGTCGGCGAACGTGGCGTCCGATGAGGAGTAGTAGCAGGTCGACTGTCGAGGCCGGGCGTTCGGGACTCGTTCGGTCACGCCGATCGGGTTCGCCAGCGCCAGAGCCTCGAACAGCCTCTCGGCGTCACCATGGCGGGCCAGCGCCTCGGCGTAGCGCAGGTGGGCATGCGTGTACATGATCCCGATCTCACGGCCGAAGAACGTGCTGGCCTCTGCCCGCTGGAAGACCTCCATCGGGCCGCCGTGGTATCGCGCGGGCTGGTCGAAGAGGCGAGCCCCGTCCGGGCCGAGCAGGTGCGCGTCGATGACGCGCAGATGTTCGCGCGCCTCGCTCGGGGAGAGCAGGTCGGCTGAGATCGCGTGGATGATCTGCAACAAGCCGTACTTCAGGCCCGTCCGGTGGTCCGACGGATGGACCAGGTGCTCGATCGACCCGTCGTCGGCGAACAGCCCATAGCCGGCCAGCACCCCGTCGCGCATCAGGAGCGTGTGCATGGCCCGAGCGGTCCGGCCGGCCATCCGTTCGCACTGATCGGCGAGCTCGCCCGCGTCCACCGCGTCCTGACCCACGAGCCGAGGGCCGACCGTCCGCAGCGACGCGGCCAGGGCTCGCAGCGCCTGCACCTGCAGGGTCGCCGTCCACGTCGAAGCCAGGCGCGCCGCCAGCTGTGGGTCGGCCGGTTGCAGCGAGTCGTTCCAGTCGCCGTGCCCGTATGCCGGAAGTGGGGTTCCCGGGACCGTGCTGCCGGTGATGGTGGCCAGCGCCCGCCGGACGTGCTCGAGCAACGGCTCGCCCGCTGTTGCCCCGTCGTCGTCGACGAACGGGATTCGCTCGGCGAACACGCCGGCGTCACCGGTGACGGCCAGGTACTCCGCGAGCGCCAGGACGGGCCAGAAGACGACGTCCCCGTGAGAGTCACCTTGCCCTCCGCGGATCTCCCGCGGGTAGAACTCGAAGGACTGGGGCCAGTCGCCACGAGCGTTCTGGGCGCGAAAGACACGGATGACGACGTCGCGCAACGGCGCGGTCCGCCCCAGGGCGATGAGCAGACCCACCGGCCCCTGACAGACGTCCCGGGTGCCCCAGGCGCCACCGGTGGACTGCTCCAGTCCTCGTGGTGACAGGTAGTGGACCAGCGCATCGTGAGCGAACCACGGCAGCACCGCGTCGAGTCTCGAAACCTCCTGGGCCAGTGGTGAGTTCGGCGGAGGTCTCAGCCGCACAGAACCCGCGATCCCGTCCCAGAACTCGGGCACGGGCGTCTCTGCGGCGTCCGGGTCAGCGACGGCTTCACCCCGGGCGGCCACGCCCACGAGGTCCTGTCTCGCCAGGTCCGCCCTCGGAACCAGATCGGCAGTCAGCGCCAGGTGCACCTGGCTCGTCGGCGTCGCACGCATCGTGACCCAGGGCAGGTCGCGCGACCGTCCGTCCAGGAAGAGGGTGTCGTCACGGCACACCTGTTCCATCGTCCCAGGCTCCCAGGAGAACCGGAACGACCCGTCAGGGAACCGGTTCGAGGTCGCGGAGCCCTTCACGGGCCGAATCGTGACCCCGGCGCCATCGTCCTGAAGCAAGGGCGGCTCGGGGTCCTGCCCGTCGTCCCCCCCGAGCGCAACATGGGCACAGATCAGCAGACGGACAGGTGGTCCCCTCAGGACCCTGATCCCGAGGCCGAGCTCGTGCGACTGCGGCGGCGCTGCGGATGTGACCTCGATCAATCCGCCTTCGTGGGAGTACCACCAGCGGCAGGAGCCCAGGCCGACCGCCCATGCGCTTGGTTCGTCGAACAACGCCCAACCGGTCGCGGCCTCCGGCGACCCCACGAACACCCGCAACCCATGCGCTGCCCGCAGACTCAGGTAGCTCCGCCGGGTGGACACCATCCGGTTGAGGCTGACGTGCCCCTGGGTGACCTGCGAGTGGAACGTCCCGGCCATCCAGGCAGTGGTGGTGAGGCTGCCCTCGTCGGGCACCAGCGCCGTTCCGGTCCGCATGACGTGACCGTGTGGGCGCAGGACCGCCGCTTGCTTGGTGCTCGTGACGACGTGACTCCCGTCGTCCGTGAAGAAGCTGAGCAGCGTGTCGCCGTCCCACTCGGCATGCCGACAGCCCCCGCCTGCCAGCCTGATCAGCTGGTCGTCATCCAGTGGCGTGCAGGCCAGTGCCGGGGATGACGAGAAGAGCGAGGAGGCCGCAACCTGGCCCCCGTCCGCAACGCCGTCCACCGTGTCGCGATGCGCCGGCCGTTCCGCCTCGGGTTGGGCAAGCGCCTCGTCGACAACTGAGGCGTCGCCGGCGGATGTCGCGGCCGGGTGGTCCGGCTGGTACACGCCGAAGAACCCCGTGGACACCGTCTCACCGCTGACCACCCTCATGGGACTCGCCTGCAGGACGGCGAGGGTGTGCTCATGCTGCAGACGGGTGCTGGGTAGGTCCATGGCCGACAGCCCGATCGGCCGGGCACCGGCGTGGTGTGCGCGACCCACCAGCTGAAGGGCGTCGGTCCCCCAGCCCGCACCTTCGGCGAGGCAGCCGACGATCGCCCAGGCAACGGTGGGGCCGGGCATGTTCTGACGCACCGCGAGAGCCGTGCCCGCCGTTGTGGTGTCGACGGGAGTCAGATCCAGATACTGGCTGACGTAGTACTCACAGGCTCGCACCGCGCCGTAGGGAGCCAGTGCCAGATCCTGGGCGTAGACCAGGTCGATCTCGGTCGGGTCCGGGCGCCGGCTGGTCACCGACACGTGCCAGTACCAG
>CAYYCE010000049.1:0-11557 GCA_964469635.1 uncultured Kineosporiaceae bacterium | reverse complement strand
GACCTGCAGCCGGCGCCCGTGTACGTCATCGCCGGGCGGACGCACCCGCGGCTCGCGAACGCCGATGGTCGCGACTACCGGCGCGAGTTGGCGCGGCTCGCAGACGATCTCGGCGTCGCGGACATGGTGAGGTTCGACGACCGCTACCTCGACCCGAATGACCTGCACTCCCTGGTCCACAGCGCAGACGTCGTCCTGCTGCCCTACGACTCCCTGGAACAGGTCACCTCGGGCGTTCTCAGCGAGGCGGTGGCCGCCGGCAAGCCGGTGATCTCCAGCCGCTTTCCCCATGCGCTGGAGCTGCTCGGCGACGGCACCGGCCTGCTCGTCGATCGCGAGGACGACGATGCGATCGCGCAGGCGCTGCGCCGCGTTCTCACCGAACCCGACCTCGCCGAGCAGCTCTCGCGGCGGGCCTCACGCCTGGGCGCAGACCTGTCCTGGCGGGCAGTCGCGCAGGAGTTCGTGTGGCTCTGCGGCCAGGTCCGCCGTGAGTTCGCTGCCCAGACCGTCGCTGCGCCCTCGCGGAGGTCGCCGTTCGACTCCCTCGACGAGGACCGGGTCGAGGTCGGGTGACCCGCACCGAGGTGTTGTTCAGCCACGTGGTCGCCATGACGGACACCATCGGGATCTTCGAGCACGCGCTGTTCCACGCCCCCCGCGTCGAGCACGGCTACTGCGTCGACGACGTCGCGCGTGCTCTGGTGGCCGTCTGTCGCGACGAAAGGCCGTCCGAAGCGCTGGCGGGCAGTCAGAGGAACGATCCGGACACGATGCCCGACCTCAGGGACATCTATCTGCGATTCATCGAGTCGGCCCAGACGCCGGACGGCCGGGTCGTCAACCGCCGCGACGCCCAGGGCGTCACCCACGGCGACGCCGGTCTGGAGGACTGCTGGGGGCGCGCGCTCTGGGCGCTCGGCACCGCGGCCTCGCGCAGCCGGGACGAGGACGCGGCGGATCGCGCCGCGGACAGATTCGCCGTCAGCGCCGGGCGACGCTCGCCGTGGCCGCGGGCGATGGCCTTCGCCGGGCTCGGCGCAGCCGAGCTGATGCGCACCGATCCCGGACGGCGGGACGCCAGGTCGCTGTTGCGCGACGCCGCGGCGGCAGTCGGCGACTTCCGCAGCTGTCAGGAGTGGCCCTGGCCGGAGCCGCGCCTGACATACGCGAACGCCGTCCTGCCCGACGTCCTGATCGCCGCCGGCGACAGCCTGCACGACGACCGGCTCGTCGACCGTGGGCTGGAGATGCTCGACTGGCTGGTGGAATTGCAGATGCAGCGGGGCCACCTGTCCGTCACACCGGCCGCGGGCTGGACGTCCGGTGAGGCGTGGCCGGGCTTCGACCAGCAGCCCATCGAGGCAGCCACCTTGGCTGACGCCTGCGCTCGCGCGTTCGAGCTCACCGGGAATGCCCGGTGGTCGGACACCGTCCAAGCGTCCGCCGCGTGGTTCATCGGCGCGAACGACGCCGGGACGGCACTCTACGACGCCGAGTCGGCAGGCTGCTGTGACGGCCTAGAACGGCATGGCCGCAACCAGAACCAGGGCGCGGAGTCCACGCTCGCGCTGGTCACGACGCTGCAACACGCCGCTCGGCTCGCGGGAGAGCGCCGATGACGGGCACCGGCTGGGCCGTGCGACGGACCGATGTGACGGTGACCCGGAATCCGCGGCGGGTCGCCGCCCGGCTCTTCCTGCCCGGGCAGGAGCCCAGCGCTCCCGGGAGTTCACGGGCGGCGGGTCTCGTGGCGCGATGCTCCGCCATGTCGGACGACGAGGTCGACGCCGCCCTCGCGGATGTCGCAGCATCCTACGGCGGACGCCATCGCGACCTGGACGGCTTGTTGCGGGTCAACTTCGACGCCATCGCCCACCGGGTGCCCGAGGCGAGTCTGTTGTGCGAGGACCGTCGCCGCTTGATCGGTGCCTACTTCACCCGGGAGATCGCGATCGAGGCTGCGGCCCTGTTCAACCCGTCGCTCGTGCCACACCCGGTGCAGGACCTGCCGCCCGGCACTCTGCGGTTCGTGATGAGCGCCCGAGCGGTCAGCGAAGGGCACCTGTCGACCGTCGTGTTCCGATCCGGGACCTTCACGCCGGCCGATGGCACGGACGGCCTCCGGTTGGATCCGGTGTCCCGCTTCGTGTCCAGCACCGAGCGACATGACACCGTCGTCCCGCGACACCGCCTCCGGCAGGAGAGCCTGGCGGACGGAGCGGAGCCCGAGACCCTCGACTTCGTCCTGTCACACCTGCCGGAGGCCGTCGACGTGGCATGCCTCGACACGGCCACCGAGGCCCTGCGCCGTCAGATCCTGACCAGACGCGACATCCAGGTGACCATCGAGGCGATCCGGCGACGGATCATGGCGTCCTACGAGGTCAGCTTCTCGGCCACGTCGCCGCTGTCGGAACGCACGTTGTTCCCCGCTGCCGACCCGGAGAGTCACGGCATGGAGGACGCGCGCCTCGTCCGGTTGGTCGAGGACGACGGGTCCAGCTCATACGCCGCCACCTATACCGGCTTCAACGGCTCTCGAGTGGTTTCGCGTCGCCTCGACACCGACGACTTCCGCAGCTTCCGATCCACCCCCCTCACCGGAATCGCCTCGGAGAACAAGGGAATGGCCTTCTTCCCCCGGCGCGTCGGCGGCCGGTACTTGGCGCTGTCCCGGTGGGACCGCGAGAACAATGCCATCTCGAGCTCGGCGGACGGCCACCACTGGGACGAGGTGACCGAGCTGCAGACGCCTGCCCAGACCTGGGAGCTGACCCAGTTGGGCAACTGCGGATCGCCGCTGGAGACCGATGTCGGGTGGTTGGTCCTCACCCACGGCGTGGGTCCGATGCGCGCCTACGCCTTGGGCGCCCTGCTGCTCGACCTCGACGATCCGACGCGTGTCCTCGGTCGACTCACCGCGCCACTGCTACGCCCTCGGGGGGATGAGCGCGACGGGTACGTGCCGAATGTCGTGTACTCCTGCGGAGCCCTGGTCCACGAGCAGAAGTTGTTGCTGCCCTACGGCTGCAGCGACACCAGCATCCGGTTCGGAATCGCCGACCTCCCGCCGCTGCTGGAGCGCCTGATCGGCTGACGCCGACGCCTCACCTGATCCCTCGCTCCCTCCGCTCTGCCCCTGGGCACGACCACCGCCACGACTCTGGAGTACACCATGACCACCCCCAACGGCCGACCCGAATCGAACCCCGACGAATCCACCGCGAACGGCGGCCCCGGCGCGAACACCACCGGTGCCGGCGGCCCCGTGCGGGCGGCCACGGCCTGGCTGACCTCACCCTTCACCCACCACCCGCCGGTGGGCGGGAACGGCGCGACCCAGGTCGGCGTCGTCGAGAGGGTGGACAAGCCCTGGGGCCACGAGGACATCTTCGCCGTCCTGGAAGGCAGCTACGTCGGAAAGGTGCTGCACATCGACGCCGGCGCCGCCCTGTCCCTCCAGCGGCACCTGCGCAAGGACGAGACCCTCTCGCTCCGCTCGGGCCGGATCACCGTCGACTGCGGCACCGACCCTTCGCAGCTGAGAACGCTGACACTCCAGCCTGGGCAGCAGCTCCGGATCCGAGCGGGAGTCGTCCATCGGATCACGGCCGAGGTCGACAGCGAGGTGCTCGAGGTCTCGACGGCCTGGCCGGGCTGGCGCACGGACATCGTGCGTCTCGCGGACGGCTACGGACGCCGCGGCACGTCCACTCCCTGACGCCGGGGACTGGAGACTGCGCCAAGCCGACGGCACCCGGTGTGGGCCGGCCGTCCACGTCTGCGACAACGTTCGGCGGGAAACCCGCGGCCACGGCGGCATGCCGGTGATCCAGACCCCGATCCACGGTGGTCAGGGACCGAAATGGCGACGCCGCACGAGTCCCAGGGCCTCCGCGCGCTCGACCTCGTGGCCGATCCTCGCCGCGCACCACACGATGAACGCGGCCCCACCCCCGACCAGGACCAGGCCCACCAAGCTGGCCGTCTCGAGTCCTTCGCCGTTCAACAGAGTCGACATCACCACTCCTCACCCGCGGGGGCGGACGATCTCGCCGGTCCGTGATCCCGTTCTGGTTCTGGGATCCAGGCTGCCCCGCCGGATTGACGCCCGCCGGTGAGCCCGCTGTGGACCAGCCATGGACCCGGCCCCGATCGACCCTCACGAGAACGGTTCATGACGCGACCTTGGGGAAGTCTTGAACGGAATCCCCGCAAGGTGGGCGGGAAGGATCACGAATGGCGTGCCCGTTGCCTGCGGGCGCGCAGGCGTGGTGTTGTCCGGGGTCACCTGGGACGTCTATGCGACCGGCGGGAACAACTACCTGGCCTTCGTCCCCCGCTCCCCCATGAGCTCCGGTTCCCTCGATCTCAAGGCGATGATCGACTGGCTGATCCAGCAGGGGCGCGTCCAGTCCAACGCCACCCTGGGGCAGGTCTGCTTCGGCGTCGAGGTGGTCAGCACCGGCGGCAGCCCCGCCACGTTCCAGTTCACCGACTTCTCCCTGACGAGTTGAGCGGACCGCGGTTCATGGCGAGGTGACCTTCTGCTCGACCGCATCCGGTCACCCGACTCGCGGTCGACAGAGTCGCCTTCCCGCGGCAGGCGGCGCCCAGGCTCGGACCCTCAGCTTCGAACCCGACTGTGATCTTGGTGTGATGGGGATCAGCCGCCGAAGGCCCGCAGGTGGTTCCGCGAGGCGGCGGTCAGGCTCTGGTAGACCTGCAGAACATCGGGCGCGGCCAGACCCTGGGCGGCCTCCGTCAGGTCCGCGATGTCCTTGGTCTCGATGGCGTGGCCGACCTCGAGCGCTGCTGTCAGGGAGACCCGGCCCTGGGCGACGAGCCGGTCGTGGAGGGACTGCAGCCCGGCGTCGGTGAACTCGCCCTCGGCCGCCCCCGCCGTGGGGTCGGCCAGACCGTAGCGGCCGAGCAGCACGCGCACCGAGTCCCCATGACGGGACTCGGACGTCGCGATCCGGCTGAACCGGGCGTCGCCGGTGGCCTTCCCGAGCGCCACATAGACGTCGTGGGCGAGCTTCTCCTCCTCGACCATGTACAGCAGTTCCTGCTTCTGGTCCGCGGTGAGGTTTCCGGACGCCGGCAGTGTGGCGTGATCGGAGCGATCGGCGTCCATCCCGTTCCCCCGCCGCATGCCGTTGCCGTCGCAGTCACCGGAGCAGGTCTGCGTCGTGGATGTCGCGGTGGCGGACGACGCGGTGACGGACGACGCGGTGACGGACGACGCGGTGGCGGCGTCCTCTGTGGTGGCCACGACGGCCGTCCCCGCGAGCATGGCGGCGAGGGCTCCCCCGGCGACGGCCGTGAGGACGATGATGCGGCGCATACGGATCACTCCCAGGATCTGGCGGTCTCTGCGACCGCTCGGGTCTCGTTCTGACCCCCAGCCTCGGAACCCGTCGTGAATCGGCCCCGCAGATGGTGTGGAGACGGTGTGGAGACTCGCGGGCCCGCCTCGACCGTCGCCCGAGCCTTCGGGCCAAGATGGACTCATGGCCACCGTGCTCGTCGTGGAGGACGACAGGGACATCCGGGACGTGCTGCGCCGCTACCTGGAGAGGGCCGGCTACGCCGTCCTGTCCACCGGCTCCGGGGCCGAGGCACTGGGAATGATCGACGCCGGCGGCGCCGACCTCGTGCTGCTCGACCTGGGCCTGCCCGACATCGACGGGCTCGAGGTGCTCCGCGCCGTCCACGACCGCACCCAGACCCCAGTGCTCGTGCTCACCGCGCGCAGCGAACTCGACGATCGGATCAAGGGGCTCAGCCTCGGCGCCGACGACTACGTCACCAAGCCCTTCAGCCCCACCGAGGTGGTGCTGCGCGTGGGTGCCATCCTGTCCCGCACGCAGGGCTCGGCGGCCGATCCGGACCGCGACTCCTACGGCGACGGCAGGCTGGTGCTCGACCACTCCATGCGCCGGGCCGTCGTCGGCGACCGCGAACTCGACCTCACGGCCACCGAATGGGGTGTCCTGGTTACCCTGGCCTCCGTCCCCGGGCGCCCGTTCTCGCGCTACGAGCTCGTCAACCGGGTCCGCGGCTACGAGTTCTCCGGCTACGAGCGGAGCATCGACTCCCACGTCAAGAACCTGCGCCACAAGCTGGGCGAGGACGCCCCGATCGTCGAGACCGTGGTGGGCGTGGGATACCGGCTGGGGTTGCGCCGTGACCCGTGAGCCCTTCCTCGGCGTGGTCGGGCGGCGTCTGGTCGCCGCGTTCACGATCGTGGCCGCAACTGCCATCGCCCTGATCACCGTGGCCGCGCTGGTCGGCACCGACCGCGGCCTCAGCCGCCAACTGTCCACCGACCGGCAACAGCTCACCGAGAACCTCGCCGCGGTCGCCGCCCGCGCCTACTCCGAGGCCGGCAGCTGGCAGGCCGCCGATCTCAGCGAGCTGTGGGCGGCGGTGGCCGGCACCGGGACCGGGGCGGTCCTGCAGGACGCCGACGGCGCCCTGATCGTCCAGCACGGGATGGGCCGGCACGGGAACGGCGCCGCCAACGGGATGAACGACGACGCCGGCGCCACCGGGAGCCTCGACCACAACGCCCCGGTCACGGTCGCGGACCGTCAGGTGGGTCTGCTCACACTCACCTTCGCCCCCGAGAGCGTCACCACGGGGCGCCCGGTGGCCTGGTCCTGGGTCCTGGCCGCGGCCGCGGGCGCCCTGGCCCTGGCCCTGGCCAGCGGCGTCGTGGCCGCCCGCGAGCTCACCCGGCCGGTCCTGGCCCTGACCGCCGCCACCCGCGCGTTCGCGGCGGGCGACCGCGAGGCGCGGCCCGACGTCCGAGGCCCCGGCGAGCTCGACGAGCTGGCGACCGCCTTCGACGAGGCGGCAACCGCCATCCAGGCCGCCGAGACCGCCCGGCGGCAGCTGGCCGCCGACGTCGCCCACGAGCTGCGCACTCCGCTGGCCGCCCTGCAGGCCGGGCTCGAGGAGCTGCGCGACGGTCTGGCCCCGGCGGACCCACCCGCCCTGGCCAGGCTCCACGACCAGTCGCTGCGACTCGGCCGGATCATCGGCGACCTGGCCGAACTGTCCTCCGCCGAGGCCGCCGGACGCACCCTGGTGCTCGAGGCCGTCGAGGACCTGGATCTGGCCGACCTGGTCAGGGCCGAGTGCGCCGCCCGCGAACCCCAACTGCGGGCCGCCGGCCTGGACCTTCACCGCGAGCTGGACGACGGCGCAACCGTGCGCGCCGACCCGCACCGGATGCACCAGGTCGTCGGCAACCTGCTGGAGAACTGCATCCGACACTGTGGCAGCGGCGACCGTGTCGAGATCCGCGTCGAGACCGGGAGGCCGCGCCCCGGATCGCCGGGCACCGTCACGCTCACCGTGGCCGACGACGGGCCCGGCATCTCCGCCGCGGACCTCCCCCACGTCACCGAGCGCTTCTGGCGCTCGGCGCAGGCGCGGAACCGTTCGGTGGGAAGCGGTCTCGGCCTGGCCATCGTCGCCGAGCTGGTCCGGGCCCACCACGGCACGATCGACGTGAGCTCACCGGGCCGGCGGGGTACGACCGTCCGGATCGCGCTGCCCGCCGTGCTCAGGAACGGTCCTCGCGCCTCGGTGTGAGCGGGCGTTCCTGGGCGTGCATCGGTACGCCGATACGGGCCTCGGCCCGAGCGGGATCGGGCCAGATCGAGTCCATGGTGGCGTTCAGCGCCGCGCCGATCAGCACCGCGATCGCCAGCAGGTACAGCCAGATCATCACCACGATCGGCGCCGACAACGGCCCGTAGATCGAGGTGCTGTCCACCGATTGCGTCACCACCAGGCGCAGCACGGCGCTGGCGACCAGCCAGATCGCCAGGGCCAGGACGGCGCCGGGGAGGTCCCTGCGCCACGGCGAGCGCACCGGCGTCGCCACGTGGTAGAGCGTGGTCAGCAGGACGGCCGAGAACACGGTCACGGTCGGCCAGTACAGCTGGCTCATCCAGACCAGCGACGGCAGCCCGTCGACCCGACGCTCCAGGAACCGGCCGATCAGCCCGGGGCCGACCAGCACCAGCGGGAAGGCGACCGATCCCAGGAGCAGGGTCAGCACGTACAGCGAGAACGACAGCGTCCGGGTGCGCACGATGCCGCGGTGCCCGCCCAGGCCGTACATGATCGACACTGTGTCGACGTAGACGTTCAGGGCCCGCGAACCCGACCACAGCGACAGCACGAAGCCGAGCGAGACGATCTCCAGCCGCCCGCCGCGCGCCACCTCGTCGAAGGTGGGCAGAATCACGTCGCGTACGGCCTGTTCGGTGAGCACCGTGGCGGTCAGCTCCTGGATCCGGCCCTTGACCCGGTCCACGATCGGTTCGCCGAGCCAGTCGCCGACGTACCCCAGACCGGCGACCAGCCCCAGTACCAGGGGCGGCAACGACAGCAGCGCGAAGAACCCGGCCTCGGCCGCCAACCCGGTCACCCGATAGCGCAGGCAGGTGCGCACGGTTCCCGCCACGATCCGACCCAGCGCCGCCAGGGACCTGCGGACCCCCACCTGACGGACGTCGCGCACGCCCGGACGGGTCCCCGGAGACCGACGCATGATCACCTGGCCGTCGGCCGCGGGCACACGCAGTCGCGACCACTCACCCGGTTCCCAGTCCTCACTCCACCCACGGTAACCACCACGACCCCCGCCAAGGGTGCCCCACGCCGTTGGGTCACCGACGTGCCCCGGCGTGACCCGCATCGGTACGGTGGCGGCGTGTCGGACTCCGAGGATCCCGAGTCGGCGGGCCCCGTGACCGCCGACCTGTACTCGACCGACGCTGCACTCGTCGAGGCGGTCCGCCGCCACGGCGCCGAACAGCACGCCGGACGGCTGCGGGACCTGGGCAGGGTCGCCGGCTCGCCCCGTTCCTCGCGCTGGGCCGAGTACGCCGATCGCTACCCGCCGACGCTGCGCACCCACGACCCCGACGGCCGACGCATCGACGAGGTCGAGTACCACCCGGCCTGGCACCGGCTGATGCAGGCGGGGATGCGCGCGGGTCTGGCCGCCACCGCCTGGACCCAGGACCCCGCGATGCGTCCCCACACCGCCCGGGCGGCGGCCCTCTTGCTGTGGGCCCAGACCGAGACCGGCCATATCACCGCACTGAGCAGCACCTACGCCGCGGCGACGGCGCTGCGGCGGGACCGTGGTCTGCAGACGGAGTGGTTGCCGCGGTTCGCCTCACGCGCCTACGAGTCGGCGCTGCGCCCGGCGCGGGACAAGCTCGGCGCCACCGCCGGGATGGCGGTGACGGAGCGGCAGGCCGCCAGTGCCGATCTGCGTGCGGTGACCACGGTTGCCAACCCGGACGGCGACGCACACCGCCTGACCGGGCACAAGTGGTTCGTCTCGGCGCCGATGAGCGACGCCTTCCTCGTCCTGGCCCAGGCTCCGGGCGGGCCCACGACCTTCCTGGTCCCCCGGGTGCTGCCGGACGGCAGTCGCAACCCCTGGCGGCTGCAGCGGCTCAAGGTCACCCTCGGGACCCGCTCGACCGGGGTGGCCGAGGTCGAGTTGGACGGCACGTGGGGCCTGCGGCTCGGCGACGAGGGCGGCGCGGCGGGCACGCTCGGCTCGGCGACGGCGGCGCTGCGCCGCGACGGCGTGGCCACCGCCGCCGGCGTGATGCGGGCCTGCCTCACCCGCGCGGTCGGCCACGCGCGTCGGCGGATGGCGTTCGGCTCGGCGATCGTCGACAGGCCGCTGATGCAGAACGTGCTGGCGGACCTGGCCGTGGAGAGCGAGGGCGCGACCCTGCTGGCGCTGCGGCTGGCGGCGGCGGTGGACGACGGCGAGAGCGACCTGCTCCGGGTCGCCGTCCCGGTGGCGAAGTACTGGGTGGCCAAGCGCACCCCGCTGGTGGCCGCCGAGGCGCTGGAGTGCCTCGGCGGCAACGGCTACGTCGAGGAGCACGGCCTGGGCCGCATGTTCCGCGCCAGCCCCCTGCTCTCGTTGTGGGAGGGCACCGGCAACATCACGGCACTCGACGTCATGCGTGCGATGTCGTTGCAGCCCAGGGCGATGGAGGTACTGCTCGCCGAGATGGACCAGGCCCGCGGCGCCGACTCCCGGCTGGACCAGGCCATGGACGACGTCGCGGCGTTCCTGCAGGCCGCCTCCCGCGAGGCCCGCCGCGATCCCGCCGCGGTGGAGGCGGGGGCCCGCTGGATGGTCGAGCGGCTCGCCATCGCCCTGCAGGCCTCGCTGGTGGTCCGGCACGCGCCGGCCCCGGTCGCCACCGCCTACCTGGCGACCCGGGTCGCCGGCGGGGGCGGGTTCCTCATCGGCACCCTTCCGGTGGGGCGACGGACCACTCAGGCGATCGTCGATCGCGCATTCCCCGGCTAGGACTCAGAGAGACTCAGAGAGAGGAACAGATGGAGATCTGGCCAGGCAGCCCCTATCCCCTCGGCGCCACCTTCGACGGAGCGGGGACCAACTTCGCCGTGTTCTCCGAGGTCGCCCAGCGCGTCGAGCTGTGTCTGATCGACTCGGCCGGCGGCGAGGAGCGGATCGACCTGACCGAGGCAGACGCCTTCGTCTGGCACGGCTACCTGCCCCGGGTCGGTCCGGGGCAGCTGTACGGCTACCGGATCCACGGTCCCTACGACCCCACCTGGGGCCACCGCTGCAACCCGGCGAAGCTGCTGCTCGACCCGTACGCCAAGGCGATCGAGGGGCAGATCGACGGCGACGAGTCGCTGTTCTCCTACACCTTCGCCGACCCGCACGCCTTCAACGACCGTGACAGCCTCGGTCACACCATGACCTCGGTGGTGATCAACCCCTACTTCGACTGGGGCACCGACCGGCCACCGCGTCACGAGTACCACGAGGCCGTGATCTACGAGGCCCACGTCAAGGGCCTGAGCATGACCCACCCGGGGGTGCCGGACGACATCCGGGGCACCTACGCGGCCCTGGCCCACCCGGCCGTGATCCAGCACCTGGTCGGCTTGGGGGTGACGGCGATCGAGCTGATGCCGGTCCACCAGTTCGTCCAGGACACCACGCTGACGGGCAAGGGGTTGTCGAACTACTGGGGTTACAACACCATCGGCTTCTTCGCCCCCCACAACGCCTACTCCTCGGCCGGGCAGCGCGGCCAGCAGGTCCAGGAGTTCAAGGCCATGGTCAAGGCGCTGCACGCCGAGGACATCGAGGTGATCCTCGACGTGGTGTACAACCACACGGCCGAGGGCAACCACATGGGGCCGACGATCTGTTTCCGGGGGCTGGACAACAACTCCTACTACCGGCTGGTCGACGACGACCGCGCCCACTACTACGACACCACCGGCACCGGGAACAGCCTGCTCATGCGCCACCCCCATGTGCTGCAGATGATCATGGACTCGCTGCGGTACTGGGTCACCGAGATGCACGTGGACGGGTTCCGGTTCGACCTGGCCGCGACCCTGGCCCGCCAGTTCCACGAGGTCGACCGGCTGTCGGCGTTCTTCGACATCGTGCAGCAGGACCCGATCGTCTCCCAGGTGAAGCTGATCGCCGAACCCTGGGACGTCGGCG
>CAYYCE010000048.1:0-11677 GCA_964469635.1 uncultured Kineosporiaceae bacterium | reverse complement strand
GCGCGGCTGAGCATTCTCGGTCCGGACGTCGAGCCGGTGGGCACCCTGGTCCTCGGCCACGGCGCGGGCGGCGGCGTCGAGGCGGTCGACCTGGTCGCGGTCGCCCGCGCCGCCCGGGACGACGGCTGGCGCGTGGTCCTGGTCGAACAGCCGTGGCGGGTGGCCGGCCGCAGGGTCGCACCGTCCCCGGCCTCCCTCGACCGGGCATGGACGGCGGCGCTGGCCGAACTGGCCCCCGGCGGCGCCCTCGGTCCGGCCGGTCCGCTGATCCTGGGCGGGCGCAGCGCCGGGGCCCGGGTGGCCTGCCGGACCGCCGTGGGTCTGGGCGCGGCCGGCGTGGTCTGCCTGGCATTCCCGCTGCACCCGCCGGGACGGCCCGAGCGCAGCCGGCTGGGCGAGCTCACCGGAGCCGGCGTACCGGCGCTGGTCGTGCAGGGGAGGCGGGATGCCTTCGGCAGGCCGCCCGAGCTCTCCTCGGCGCTGGCGAAGGGGCTTCCGGTCGAGGTGGTGGCCGTGGACGGCGACCACGCGCTGAAGGTCGACCCGGACGCCGTGGCGCACGCCGTCCGCACCTGGTTGGCCGCCCGCGTCCGGTAGGGACGCGTCCTCTGGGCGGATCCCGGCGGGCGGATCCCGGTCCGCGGAATGCAGTCGCGCACCGGGTCGTTGCCACGAACCAGAGCGTTCGCGGCGATGAGAGGGTGCGACCTGGTGCTGGTGGCGATGACCGAGCCGATCGGCGCGGTGGTGAGCGCGGAGGGCCGCGGGACGGCGGGCCTGTGGACCGCACTGGGTCAGGGGGACGTCGGGCGGATAGGCTCGGGGACGATGACCCACGATGCCAGTCCTTCCGAGACGCGGCGCGCTCCCCAGAGCGAGTCGTCGGTCGAGCGTGCCGCGCGCTTCGAGCGCGACGCCCTGCAGTACGTCGACCAGCTCTATTCTGCGGCGCTGCGCATGTCGCGCAACCCCACCGACGCCGAGGATCTGGTGCAGGAGACCTTCGCCAAGGCGTTCAGCGCCTTTCATCAGTACCGGCCGGGCACCAATCTCAAGGCCTGGCTGTACCGGATCCTGACCAACGCCTATATCAACACCTACCGCAAGAAGCAGCGCGAGCCTCAGCAGTCGGCGTCTGAGGAGGTCGAGGACTGGCAGCTGGCCCGGGCCGAGTCGCACACGTCCGCGGGCCTGCGCTCCGCCGAGGCCGAGGCGCTCGACCGGCTCCCCGACAGCGACATCAAGGACGCGCTGCAGCAGATCCCGGAGGAGTTCCGGATCGCTGTCTACCTGGCCGATGTCGAGGGGTTCGCGTACAAGGAGATCGCCGAGATCATGGGGACGCCCATCGGCACGGTGATGTCGCGGTTGCACCGGGGGCGTCGGCAGTTGCGTGATCTGCTGGCCGACTACGCACGGGAACGGGGGCTGGTCGGAACCTCCAGCGGTGAAGGCGGTGGATCGTGAGCTGCGGAAACCCCCATGAGACCGACTGTGGTGAGGTGCTGGACCGGGTCTATGAGTACCTCGACGGGGAGATGACCTCCGAAGACGTCGCCAAGATCCGCCAGCACCTGGACGAGTGCAGCCCGTGCCTGACCGAGTACGACCTGGACCGGGCGCTCAAGGCCCTGGTCCGGCGCAGCTGCACGTGTGAGACCGCGCCCGACACGCTGCGCGCCCGGATCATGGTCCAGATCACCGAGGTACGGATGCAGTTCGACTCCTGAGCGGGTCGAGCGCGGTGCCTCAGCTGTTGGGCCGACGTCCGTGGTTGGCGGCGTTGCCCTTGCGGGCCCGGCGCTTGCGAGCGCGGCGGCTCATCGGGCTCTCCCTCCTGGCTGGGGCGCCCGACCGGACGGCGCGGGCCCGGTCATCCTCGCACAGCCGCGAGGTGCCGGCTCGCGCGACGGCTGAAGCCCGAGGCTCAGACCCCGGGCTCAAGCCGCGGTCAGCGGCGGTCGATGCCGTTGGCGTGAGCGAGACCGTCGAGCATCCCCAGCCGCGGCGCCTGGGGCCCTATCTGCGAGCTCTGTCCGATCTGCTGGGCTCCGACCTGCACTGCAAGGTGGGTTCGCCGCCGCGCGTGCGCATCGATGGTCGGCTGCGCCGCCTGGACGCCCCGGTGCTGGCCTCGGAGGACACCCAGGCGATGTTCGACGAGATCGTGCGCGAGGACCAGCGGGAGCAGTTCGAGCAGACGCATGAGGCCGACTTCGCCTATGCCATCGCGGGTCTGGGGCGGTTCCGGGTCAACGCCTTCCGGGCGCGGGGGTCGATCGGGCTGGTGTTCCGGCGCGTGGCCGTGGGCGCGATCCCGCTGGAGCAGTTGGCGATGCCGGAGGCGGTCGGGGCGCTCGCCCTCGAGCCGCGGGGCCTGGTGCTGGTCACCGGACCGACCGGATCGGGCAAGACCACGACCCTGTCGAGCATGGTCGACCTGATC
The DNA here is from genome assembly GCA_964469635.1 of uncultured Kineosporiaceae bacterium. Classification (GTDB taxonomy): domain Bacteria; phylum Actinomycetota; class Actinomycetes; order Actinomycetales; family Kineosporiaceae; genus JADJPO01. The sequence continues at coordinate 9,231 of CAYYCE010000048.1, read as the reverse complement.
AACCGCAACCGCGAGGTCCACGTGGTGACGATCGAGGACCCGATCGAGGTGCTGCACGAGGACAAGCTGGCGATGGTCAACCAGCGCGAGATCTCGGTGGACACCTTCGACTTCGCCCGCGCGATGCGGGCCGCGATGAGACAGGACCCCGACGTGATCCTGGTCGGCGAGATGCGCGACCAGGAGACGGTCAAGGCTGCGCTGGCCGCCGCCGAGACCGGCCACTTCGTGATGTCCACGCTGCACACCACCGACGCTCGCGAGACGGTCACCCGGATCATCGACTTCTTCCCGCCGCACGAGCAGCGGCAATTGCGCCTGACGCTCGGCGGCGTGCTGCGTGGGGTGATCTGCCAGCGGCTGGTGCCACGCGCGGACGGCAAGGGCCGCTGCGTGGCCGCCGAGATCTGCGTCAACACCGGACGGATCACCGAGGCGATCGTCGACCCGGACAAGACCCAGAGCATCGAGGCGCTCGTGGCCGATGGGGCGTTCTACGGGATGCAGACCTTCGACCAGCACCTGATCGCCCTGCTGCGGGACGGCGTGATCACCTTGAACGACGCGCTCAGCGCCTCGAGCAGCCCGCACGACCTGCAGGTGGAACTGCGCCGCCAGGGCCTGGTCGCCTGAGCGGCGGCCCTAGGCTGCCGGGATGGCGGACGCGCAGCTGAGCTTCACCGTGACCGAGGCCGACACCGCGGAGGCGCTCGGCAGTGGAGACCTCCCGGTGCTGGCCACGCCTCGACTGCTCGCCTGGTGCGAGGCGGCCACGTGCGCCGCGGCGGCGGGGCAGGTCGACGCGACCAGCACCACGGTGGGGATCTCGGTGAGTCTGGAGCACCTGGCCGCCACGGGGGTCGGCGGCGTGGTGCTGGTGGGCGCGCAGCTGATCGGCGGCGAGGGTCGGCGGCTGCGGTTCGTCGTGACCGCCCACGACGGGGTTCTCGACGACGTCCCGCGTGGAGGGGACGCGGGGCGCCTCGTGGGACGGGGCGAGGTGGTCAGGGCGGTGGTGGATCGGGATCGGTTCCTGGCCGGGATACCCCGTTGATCAGCCCCGTTCCTCCTCGCCCGAACGGTCGTGGTGGATCGGGTCATTGGTGCATCGGGCCGGCGGGGGTGTCGGGCCTGTGGATCGACTCGCGGGAGTCGGATCCCAGCAGGATCGATGCGATCGGCAGGACGACGAACAGGGTCACGAGAATCAACAGATCGGTCATGGCAGCAATTATTCGATGGTCGCTTTGCCGCCACCAGTGGCATAAATGCCATCTGTCGTAGATCCACGGCCACCCATGGTGCAGACTGGCGGGGTGCCCCGATCCCTCGCCTCCGATGCTCCGTCGGCGGCCCCGGCGTCCCGGGTCGCCCTGCGCTCGGTGGCGGTCGTCGTGGACGACGTGGTGTCGCCGTTCGAATTGGCGACCGCGTGCGAGGTGTTCGGCATCGACCGCACCTCGGACGGGTTGCCCCGCTTCGAGTTCGCCGTCTGTTCCCCCGGCCGGGCCCCGGTCGCCACCTCGACCGGATTCCACGTGCTCGCCCCGAACCGGCTGGACCCGTTGCGGTCCGCGGACCTGATCGTGATCCCGGCGATGTCCGTGGACTACGTGCCGCCGCCCGCCCTGGTTCGCGAGTTGCGGGACGCCGTCGGCCGCGGTGCCCGGGTCGCCTCGCTGTGCGCCGGAGCCTTCGCCCTGGCGCGCGCCGGGCTGCTCGAGGGGCGTCGGGCGGCCACGCACTGGCGCCACGCACGGCGGTTGGCGGAGGAGTTCCCGACCGTCGATGTGGTTGCGGACGCGCTGTTCGTGGAGGACGGGCCCGTGCTGACGAGTGCGGGCACCGCGGCCGGGATCGACCTGTGTCTGCACCTGGTGCGGGCCGCCCACGGGGTGGCCGTGGCCAACGCCATCGCTCGGCGCATGGTGGTGCCGCCGCAGCGGGACGGGGGGCAGGCCCAGTTCGTGGAGACGCCGGTCCGCCCGGCCTGCACCAGCCTGGCGCCGGTGGCCGACTGGGCGCTGGAGCACCTGGCGCAGGATCTGTCGGTGGAGGTTCTGGCGGACCGGGCGTCGATGTCGCGTCGCACGTTCGCCCGCCGCTTCCGTGACGAGACGGGTACAACACCGCACCAGTGGGTGCTGACGCAGCGGATCGTCCTGGCTCAGCGGTTGCTCGAGGCCGGGGAACTGACCGTGGAGCAGATCGCCGAGCGGTGTGGGTTCGGTTCGGCGACCATGTTGCGTCACCACTTCAGGCGGGTGCGGGCGACCGCCCCAACCGCCTATCGGCGGGCCTTCGGACCCGCGGCGGTCAGCGGCCGATGACCGGGCCGCGGACCCGGATCGCCTCGGGGCGACGGGTCTCCGCACCGAGGAACGGAGCGGCGAGGCTGATCGTGAACAGGGTTCCGAGGACCACCAGGAGTTCCATAGGATTCATCCTACGACCCAACGATTCTGAGGTCGAGCGGAATGCCCCGTCCGGGCGAGTGCGCCGGACCCGATTCCCACCAGGTCACTGCTACGGATCCGCTAGGGCAGACTCGATCCCGTGAGCTGGAACGGGGCGGTCATCGGATCGCTGATCGCGGCGCTGCTGTTCGCCGGGGCGAACAACCTGCAGCGCCACGCGGCAGCCTCGGACCACCACGCCGGCGCAGGTCCGGTGCGCCTGTTCCTGGGCCTGCTGCGCACGCCCCGTTGGCTGCTCGGCGGCGGCGTGGCGTTGGTCGCACTGTTCTTCCACGCCCGTGCGCTGTCGCAGGGCGGGGTCATCCTGGTCCAGTCGGTCATCGCCACCACCCTGGTGTTCTCGATCGTGATCGAGGCGATCGTCGAGCGACGCTGGCTCAGGCCGCGGGAGTTGCTGGGCGCGGTCGTGGTCGTCCTCGGGATCGTGCTCGTGGTCGACGTCGGCCGGCCCGGAGTCGCCGACGAGTTCCGGTCGCCGGCCAAGGAGTTGCTCGTGCTCGCGGTCGTCGCCGTGGTCGGCGGCGGCGCACTGATGCGCTCCCACTACCGTCCCCGGGGACGGCGGACCGCCCTGACCCTGGGTGCGGCCGCCGGGGTGTGCTTCGCGCTGGACGCCGTCTTCCTGCGCGCGGCGGCGGCGTCCTCCTCGCCCCTGGACCCGGTGGTCCTGATCCGCAACGTCATCGGGTTCGGGGCGGTCTCCCTGCTCGGCAACCTGGTCGTGGCCCGTGCCTACCAGAGCGCCCCCCTCCGCCACGTCCTGCCCGGTGTGGCGGCCGCCGAGCCGTTGGCCGCCTTCGCGACCGGCCGGTTCGTGTTCGGCGAGCACCTGCAGGAGGGGACGATCGGCGTCCTGGCCGTCTCGCTCGGTCTGAGCATGATGCTGATCGGTGTGGTGCTGTGCGCCCTGGGCAGCGCCTATCGGCAGGAGACGACGGCGGTCTCGCGGCCACCGGCCGGCGACGCCGTCGGACCCGCCGGATCGGCTGCGGACCCGGTCGCCGGTTCCGCAGCGGTGCCGGCCTCCGACAGGGAGCGGGCGGACCAGAAGCGCGAACGCACCCGGCTCGCGGCGCCCTGGTCGGGCGTCTGCGGACCGGGTGCGGTCGGATGGAGCCGTCGGCGCGGATGCCGCCGGGGCGTCAGGCCTTCTTGGTCTCCCAGAAGATCTCCGCAATCTCGTCGATCTTGGCCAGCAGGGCGTCGGCCACGGACTCGTCGAGCGAGCCCTTGGTACCACCGGCTCCGGCCAGCTTGGTGGCGTCGTTGAACAGCCCGTGCAGCTGCGGGTACTTCTCGAAGTGCGGGGGCTTGAAGTAGTCGGTCCACAGCACCCAGAGGTGCTCCTTGACCATGTGGCTGCGCTGCTCCTTGATCTCGACGGCGCGGGCGCGGAAGACCTCGTCGTCCGACGCGTGGTACTTGGCGATGATGGCCTTGACGGACTGGGCCTCGATCCTGGCCTGGGCCGGGTCGTAGACCCCACAGGGCAGGTCGCAGTGGGCGCTGACCTCGGTGCGGGCCAGTGCGTGCAGGAGACGCGTCAGCATCTCGTCACTCCTTTACGTCGCGCGATGGGAGCCTCGGCGGGCTGGGTCGAACCTACCCGCGCGGCTCGGGGAGCGCACCAGCGGGTCCTCCCGTCGGCGGACCATGGGGCGATCCCCCGAAAGTTGTAACCGACTCGATACTCAGCGTGTAACACTTTCCTCCGTTCGGACGGTAGAAATGGCGCAACGCACCGCGGGGGCAGTGCGGGAGACGCTGCGATCGAGCGGCGGCGCCGAGTCGGCCGGGGTGTGCAGACGCTCCGGTGCGCTGGGCGTACTGCACGTCCCACACGAGGCGGAGGACCGTGTACCCCGAGACCCCCGATCGGTGCCCCGGGCCCGACGACGACGTCCAGGTCGACGTCCTGGGCCGGGCCCGCAACGGTGACGAACGGGCCTTCCTGGCCTTGTATCGCGCCGCCCAGCCCGGCCTGCTGCGGTACCTGACCATTCTGGTCGGCGACGCCGCCGAGGAGATCTCCGCGCTCACCTGGACCGATGTCGGCCGGGACCTGATCACCTTCACGGGCACTCTGGAGAGCTTCCGCGGTTGGGTGGCCGGCGTCGGCCGCCGCAGGGCGATGGAGCACCTCGCCGAGTTGCGGCTGGAGGTCGAGGAACCGGCGAGCACCATCACACCCGGCGCCGGCCCCACGCCGCCGCGCACCGTCCGGGCGTTGACGGTGATCGCCCAATTGCCACGCGAGGAGGCCGAGGCCATCACCCTGCGCTCGGTCATGGGCCTGGACGAGACGGAGGCAGCCAACGTGCTGGGGGTACGACGGGGCATCCTGCGACGGCATGCGTTCCGGGGACTGCGTGCCCTGGCGCGGCGACTCGATCCGGTCACGGACCGGGCCGCGCGCGCCGAGGCCGCCGAGGCGGCGGCTGAAGCCGCGGTGGTGCGCAGCCTGCGGGTGCTGCCGGGCAGCCGCACGGACGAGGCGCTGGAGGGCGCCCGGGTCGCCCAGGTCGACCTCGAGAGCCACCGCGGGATCGAGGTGTCCTCGTGAGCATCGGCTTCCCCGGGCCGCGCCGTCCTCCGGGCGGCAGACCCGCCATGACCGCACCCGGCACCGTGGTCCTGTTGCGTCCCGGTGCCACCATCGGCGATCTCGACCGACGGTTGGCCCGGCGCCTGCTCGACGGTCTGGCCTCCTTCGGCGCCGGCCATGACAACCTCGTCGGCCTCTTCGCGGACGCCTGCGCCCCCGAGTCGGCGCTGGAAGTGCGCGGGGAACAGGCGGCGGTCGAGGCCTTCCGCGCGGTGAACGCCGAGCGGGGCCGCCGGACGGCCGGCGAGGCCATGGTGCTTGAACTCCTCGCCGGGGCCGGCGCGACCCCCGCTCGCAGCCGGCGTTCCCGGGGCTCCGGGCGCAGGGGCGATCCGCCCGTGCCCGCCCGACGGGTCGCCCCCCGGACGCCGAACAACTCCACTGTCGGGTCCGTCCTGGCCGTCGCGGCCTCAGCGGCCATCGCCGTTCTCGTCTACGGGACCGGAGACCTGGCCCGGTCCCAGCAGCCGGGACCCCGGCCGGTCGTGCCGGTCCCGGCGGCCGGCGACCAGGCACCGCCGGTCGCTGAGGTGGCGCCGGAGTCGGCCGTGACGGGAGGGCAGACCTCGGCCCAGGACCCGGCCGGGCGGACCGCGGCCTCGGCCCCCGCCGAGGCCGGCTCGGGCCGGCGCGGCTCGGCGGAGCACGTCGACCCGCTCGGGTCGGGGACCGACCTCGACGCCCGGGTGGCCGGGGTCTCGGTGCACCGGGCGCCGACGCCGACACCGACACCGACACCGACACCGACACCGACACCGGGTGGATCGGGCGCCTCGACCCTGTCCGAGCGGAGCAGGGGCGAGGTCTCGGCCACGATGCCGCCGCGGGTCTCGCTCCAGGCACAGGCGCCGTCCGAGGACGAGAGATCCGCCGGGAAGCAGACGCCGTCCGGTTCGGGGTCGTCACGCCATGCGGGCCACACCAGTCATTGGCCGAGCGGCCGGCGCGCGGACGACGGCGATGGTCGTGCCGCCGCGTCCAGGTGGACGTCAGGCGCAGCGACGGACGGCGGGCACCGGACGAAGATCTGGGCCGGGGACGGGAGCGGCGACCGTCCGACGTCCGCCACTTCGGGGCAGGGCACGCCTCGGTGGCCGTCGGCTTGGCGATCGGGCCAGCCGTCGGCCTCGGGTGGGCGGTCGACCGGGCTGCAGTCGACCGGGTCGCCGACGGCCGAGTCGGAGCTCACCCGCTCGGAGTCGACGCAGTCCCGACCGGCCGAGTCGAAGTCGGCTCAGTCGAAGTCGGCACAGTCGAAGTCGGCACAGTCGAAGTCGGCACAGTCGAAGTCGAAGTCGGCACAGTCGAAATCTGCCGGATCCGCGTCGGCCCCTCGAATCGGGACCACCGGGATCAGCGGAACTCCTGAGGTGAAGGCCACCGGGGCGGCCGGCGCCGTGGATCCCGCCCTGTTCGAGGCGCTCGAGGAACGGCGTCGCGACGAGGCGCTGCCCGAGATCGCCCGGGAGTTGTGCGTGCTCTGGCAGGCGGCCGACGACACCGTGGAGATGCGTGTCGTCGTCCGCTCCACCAGCCCGCTGCTGTCCGGTGGTCGCGATCCGGCGACGGTCGATCTGCTGTGCGGCGACCTGTTGGTGCACACCCGCTGAGACCGGGGCTCAGAACCGTCGGGGCCGTGGCCAGATCCGGGCGCGGACGACGGCCGAGACCGACGTGTCGGCGATCGCGCCCACCAGCCAGGAGTCCACGCCCTCGGCGGGGTTGTCGCGTTCGACCCACCACCCGCCGTCCCGGCGTGCGGTGATCCGCTTCACCGCCGGCGGCCGGCCCCCGCCAAGGTCGACGATCGCCAGCCGCCCCGGCACGGCCCCGCGCCGGCCGCGGCGGACCAGCAGCACGTCCCCGGCCGCCAGAGTCGGCGCCATGGACCGACCGTTCACCCGGACCAGAGACCACATCCCCCTGATTCTGCGCCTCCTTCGCCGTTAGCCTGAGTGACATGCTCGCTGCCTATGCCGCCAGAATCGACCCCGACGACCCCCTGTCCGCCCTGGAGGTGGCTGAGCGGCCGGAGCCCGAGACGCCCGCCGGCTGGGCGAGGGTCAGGGTCAGGGCGGTCAGCCTGAACCACCATGATCTGTGGAGCCTGCGCGGGGTGGGCCTGGGGGCCGACGCGCTGCCGATGATTCTCGGCTGCGACGCGGCGGGGGTGGATGAGGACGGCAACGAGGTCGTCGTCCACGCCCTCATCGGCGACCCGGACTACCGCGGCGACGAGACCATGGATCCACGCAGATCGCTTCTGTCCGAACGGTTTCAGGGAACCCTTGCCGACGAGGTCGTGGTGCCGCGGCGCAATCTGCTGCCCAAACCCGCCGAGCTGTCGTTCGAGGAGGCCGCCTGCCTGCCCACGGCGTGGCTGACCGCCTATCGGATGTTGTTCACCCAGGCCGGGGTTGGGCCCGGTGCCACCGTGCTGGTGCAGGGGGCCGGCGGTGGTGTGTCCACCGCCCTGATCAGGTTGGGCCGGGCGGCCGGACTGCGGATCTGGGCGACCAGTCGGGACGGCGCCAAGCGCGAACGCGCCGTCGAACTGGGGGCGGACGCCGCGTTCGAGAGCGGGGCCCGGCTGCCGGACCGGGTGGACGCGGTGATGGAGACCGTGGGGGCGGCGACCTGGAGCCACTCGCTGCGCTCGCTGAAACAGGGCGGCGCCGTGGTGATCTCGGGGGCGACCTCGGGCCCGAACCCGACCTCCACCGAGCTGAATCGGATCTTCTTCCTGCAGCTCAAGGTGATCGGCTCGACCATGGGGACCAAGGAGGAGTTGGAGCGGCTGATCCAGTTCTGCCGGATCACCGGGGTGCGGCCCGTGATCGACACGGTGCTGCCGCTGGAGCGGGCCCGTGACGGGTTTGCCAAGCTCGCCGAAGGCGATGTGATCGGCAAGATCGTCCTCACCCGCCCATGATCACGAGTGTTGGGAGTCAGGCGTCGGACACGCCGAGGAACCGGGTCCAGCCGCCGTGCAATACCAGCCAGGCGATCAGTCCGTAGCCGGCCTGGCCGGGGTGGCGACCGTCACCGGCCGCCAGGTCGGTCAGCCAGTCCTCGTGGGAGACCAGCGGGGTGAAGGTGTCGATGTAGGGCACCCGCCGTCTCAGGCAGACGTCCGCGAAGGCCCCCGACAGCTCCCGGATCCTCGCATTGAGCCGCTCGTCGGGACCCGGGGGCGGACCCACCACCAGCACCGGCAGCGGTCTGGCCGCGCACTCGTCCAGGATGTTGGCCAGGTTCAGCCGGGACCGGGGGAGGGAGACCAACTGGTAGACGTCCTCGCGGCCCAGCCCGACCACCAGCCGGCAGTCTTCGGGCTCGGCCCCGTCGAAGCGGCGGGCGCATTCGTCGCGCCACCGCGAGAGCAGGTCCGCCGTGGTCTCGCCGGGCACCCCGAGCGGGAACAGCGACGGTGAGGCCTCCGTGCGCGGCGTCCGGGCGCCGACCCTGCCCACCCAGCCGAGCGAGCGCGGGTCGCCCACTCCGGCGACGAGGTCGTCACCGACGACGCAGATCCGTAGTTCCCGGCGCTCGGGTTCGCCGTCCGGGAGGTCGCGCCGCTCCGGGCGTCCCACAGCGTCCTCGTCATCCCGGGTCAGTTGCGTCATCTCGCCCACTCCTCGGGGGGTGCGATGGACCGGTCACCGGTCCGGCCACACGGCCTCATTCGTCGTCGTCCAGCCGCGCCAACCATGTCGCCAGCCGGTCCACCGCGGTCTCGAACTCCGGGTGGTCGTCGACGAACTCGCGCAACCGGCCGGCGAGCCAGGTCAGGGAGACCACTTCCTCGCCGCGTCGTTCGTCGAGTTCCTCGATGCCCCGATCCGTGTAGTACACCCCGCCATTCTCGCTCGCGGCTCGGCCCTCACCACGCCGACGCGCGGTGGGGCAGGGTGCCGTGAGCGGGTCGGCGGCTCCGGTCAACGATCGAAGGCCTGGGAGAGCAGCGTGGCCTGTTCCGCCTGGTGCTTCTTGATCGACCCGGCCGCGGGCGAGGCCGATGCCGGACGTGAGACCCGCAGCAACGGCCTGCCGTCGAGGTACTCGGGCAGGTTCAGCGCGATGAAGGGCCACGGTCCCTGGTTGGCCGGCTCGTCCTGGATCCACACCAGCTGAGCGTCCGAGTAGGGC